>NZ_JBEZGQ010000043.1:0-19522 GCF_040650095.1 Actinoplanes sp. NPDC048791
GAGCCGTCATCCCCGCCGACGGCTCCGGCGGGCTCAACTCCCCGGCCGCGATCGCCCGCCGCGCCGAGGTCATCGCCGAGACCGGCGCCGTCGCGCAGGTCGAGGCCCTGATCCAGCAGCGGGTGGCGGAAGGCGTCGAGGCGCTGGCCGGCGCACCGATCCACGAGGACGCCCGTGCGGCGTTGACCAACCTGGCGGCTTCTGCGAGCCACCGCCGGGCATGATGGACTTTTGACCCCCCTGGAGCTGTTGACGTGCGAAAAGTGACGGGAACGACGGACCGGGTAGTCGTGGTGGGCGCGGGACTCGGCGGGCTCGCCTGCGCGCTGCACCTCGCAGCGGCCGGACGGCAGGTGACCGTCGTCGAGCGCGAAGCGGTGCCGGGCGGGAGGGCAGGCCGGCTCTCGGTCGACGGGTACGACTTCGACACCGGCCCGACCGTGCTGACGATGCCGGAGCTGATCGCCGAGCCGCTCGCCGCCGTCGGGGAGCGACTCTCCGACTGGCTCGAGCTGACCCCGCTGAGCCCGGCATACCGCGCGTTCTACCCGGACGGCTCCACCCTGGACGTCAAGACCGACACCGTCCAGATGGCCGCCGAGATCTCCCGGGTCTGCGGTCCCCGCGAGGCCGACGGCTATCTGCGCTTCGTCGACTTCGCCCGCGACCTGTGGCGCCTGGAGCGCAACAACTTCATCGACCGCAACCTGGACACCCCGCTCGACCTGATGAACATGAGCCTGCTCAAGCTGCTCGGCATGGGCGGCTTCCGGCGGCTCCAGCCGAAGATCAACCAGTACTTCCGCGACCCCCGGACCCAACGCATCTTCTCCTTCCAGGCCATGTATGCCGGTCTGGCCCCGCACGACGCGCTCGCCATCTACGCCGTCATCGCCTACCTCGACTCGGTCGCCGGGGTCTTCTTCCCGCGGGGCGGCATGCACGCGGTGCCCAAGGCGATGGCCGGCGCGGCCGAGAAGCACGGCGTCCAATTCCGGTACGAGACGACGGTCACGCGCGTCGAGACCGCCAACGGCCGGGCCACCGGGGTCATCACCGACAGCGGCGAACGCATCCCGGCCGACGTCGTGGTGCTCAACCCCGACCTGCCCGTGGCGTATCGCGATCTGCTGCCCGAGTCACGCCGCCCGCGCAAGCTGACGTATTCGCCGTCCTGTGTCGTGCTGCACATCGGGTCGAGCCAGAGCTACTCGAAGATCGCCCACCACAACATCCACTTCGGTACGGCCTGGAAGGGCACGTTCGACGAGGTCATCCACCAGGGCCTGCTGATGAGCGACCCGTCGCTGCTGGTCACCAACCCGAGTCACAGCGACCCGAGCGTGGCGCCACCCGGCCGGCAGACCTACTACGTGCTGGCCCCGACGCCGAACCTCGACGTCGCGCCACTGGACTGGAAGGGCGGCCTCGGCCAGCGCTACGCCGACGAGATCGCGGGCGTGCTGGAGCAGCGCGGCTACGTGGGCTTCCGCGACGGCATCGAGGTGGAACGCATCATCACCCCGGACGACTGGGCCGCCCAGGGCATGGCCGCTGGCACCCCGTTCGCGTCTTCACACACCTTCACGCAGACCGGCCCGTTCCGCCCGAGTAACCTCCACCCGACTCTGCCCAACGTCGTCTTCACCGGCTCCGGCACGCAACCGGGCGTGGGCGTACCAATGGTCTTGATCTCCGGCAAACTGGCCGCCTCCCGGATCACCGGAACGGCGGCGGACCTCGTGGGGAGGGCCCTGTGACCGCGTCCCGCGAGACGCACCTCGTCGAGCTCGTCGACACCGAGGGGGTGCCGGCCGGCGCCGCCACGGTGAGCGACGCGCACCGTGCCCCCGGCCGACTGCACCGAGCCTTCTCGGTGTTCCTGCGCGACCCGGAAGGCCGGGTGCTGCTGCAGCAGCGAGCTGCGGTGAAGACCCGCTTCCCGTTGCGCTGGGCCAACACTTGCTGCGGTCATCCCCTGCCCGGGGAGACACCCGCGACAGCCGCCGCCCGTCGGCTCGTCGAGGAGATCGGCGTTGAAGACGTGGCGCTGACCGAGGTCGGCGTGTACTCGTACTACGCCGAGGATCCGACCACCGGGCTGGTCGAATACGAGTACGACCACGTGCTGCTGGGCGATGTGCCCGCGGACGCCCGGCTGCTCGTCGACCCGGACGAGGTCGCGGGTGTGCGCTGGACGTCCGTCGAGGAGCTGAACGAAGGCCTGCGCGAGGATCTGCGGTCGTACGCGCCGTGGCTTCCGGGGGTCACCGAGCGACTTATCAGACACCTGGCCCTCGGGCCTCAGGCCGACCCTGCGGGCGTACCGCGGCCGGCCGACGATGCACCGGAGCGGTCGGGTGGCCGATGAGGCCCTGACGGCCGGGGCGGTTGCCCGCCGTCTGGGCGTCGCCGTGACCACCTTGCGCACTTGGCACCAGCGGTACGGGCTGGGGCCGAGTCACCATGTGCCGGGCCAGCACCGGCGCTACACCCCGGAAGACATGGACCGCCTGCAGGTGATGCGCAGGCTCACCGCCCAAGGAGTGGCGCCGGCGGAGGCGGCGGCGTGGGCTCGGCGCGTTCCGGTGCCCCTGGACGTTTCCGCGCCGGTCGGGCCGCACATTCGCCCGGAGGTCCGGGAGCATCAGCCTCGGGAGGGCCCTCTCGACGATTCATCGTCGGGCCGAAGCTCCGAGGCGTCCTCGCCACCGGAGCCGACAAGCCAGGACGCCGATCCTCGCTCGACGCGTCCAGAGGCGGCCCAGGGCAGCGACAGGCTTCCTGTTGAAGATCCGGGCGGGGCCCCTCAGGATCCGGCCGCCGAGAGCGTGCCGTCAGATGGGCGAGCCGTCGCCTCCGGAGACCTCTTTTCCTCCGAAGGCGAGCAATCCGAGTCACCGTGGCACGGCGCCGCCGTGGAGCGACCCGACCCACTCTCTGCCGCCCAGACAGCCCGAGATGCGGTTCAGCCGGTCCCCGAGGGCATGGCCGGTGCCGCTGAGAACGGTCCGACCCGATCAACGCGTCAGCGGCGCGACGGAGCACGCCCCGACGACTGGCCGCCGGATGCTGCTCAGCCGGTGCTGGATCAGCACTCCACGAGCGACGGATTCGACCTGGCTGGGGGAGCCTCGGACGAGGGCGACACCTTCTTCCGGGTCGGGGAGCACCCGCCGACCGTTGACGCGGTGTGGCCCGAGCAGCTCGGCCAGATGTTCGTCGCCCGGGACGGTGGAGGGCATGCCATCCGTACCGGAAGGGCCGGGCCCGTTGCTCGCGGGCTGGCCCGCGCCGCCATGCGTCTCGACGGTCCGGCCCTGCGCGACATCCTCGAGATGACCGTCACCGACCGTGGCGTCGTCGCGGCCTGGGAAGAAGTGATCATGCCGGTGCTGATCGGCGTCGGCGAGCGCTACGCGGCCACCAAGCGCTTCATCGAGGTCGAGCACATCCTGTCCCGGGTGGTCACCGAGGTGCTCGGTTCCGTCACGCGCCCGCCGAGCAGTCAGATTCCCCGGGTCCTGCTGGCTGCCGCCGACGAGGAACAGCACACGCTGCCCCTGGAGGCGCTCGCTGCCGCGCTGGCACAGGCGGGGGTGTCCAGCAGGCTGCTGGGCGCTCGTGTGCCCGCACAGGCCGTCGCGGACGCCGTCGCCAGGACCGGGCCGGCCGTGCTGGTGTTGTGGTCGCAACTGGCGGGCAGCGCCGACCCCGAGCAATGGCACCTGGTGTTGGCCGGCCGGCATCGGCCCCTGCTCGCCGCGGCGGCCGGACCGGGTTGGCTACCGGAGCAACTGCCCGCGGGAGTCACCCTTCTCGGCAATCTCACCGACGCAGTCCAGCTGGTGTCGGCAGTCGCCCTCCCCGCCAACCGGCCGCATTAGTGCAGGTCAGCGAGGCGTGCGCGGCGGGAGGGATACCGGTTTGGATGAGGGGCAGGGGATCACGTATGCTTTCCAAGCCTCAAGCGGGGCTCGGTTGGGGCCCACGCCGCCGGAGTTGGAATATGCAATGATGGCGGGGTTGCCCTCATCGTCTAGTGGCCCAGGACGCCGCCCTTTCAAGGCGGTAGCACGGGTTCGAATCCCGTTGGGGGTACGAACCGACCTCGGTCGGGGTAAGTGATAGAAAGTACGCAGCACGAGCAAGGTCCTGTGGAGCAGTTGGAGTGCTCGCCGCCCTGTCAAGGCGGAGGTCGCGGGTTCAAGTCCCGTCAGGACCGCAACAGCCGAGTCCGCGCGCACCACGGCGCGGCAGGGCCAGGTAGCTCAGTTGGTACGAGCGTCCGACTGAAAATCGGAAGGTCGGCGGTTCGACCCCGCCCCTGGCCACCAAGCCTCTCGCCGGGCTTTGAGCACCGCCCACCTGCGGAAACGCACGGTGGGCGTTTTGCTGTCCGGGCTGTGTCGCCCCGGCCGGGCAGCCTTCCGACCGGGGCGTTGCTCACGGATTACTCACACCGCGTTCCGGCGGGGTCGGTGGCGCGTCAGAAGCTCCACCGCTTTTTCGACCTGGGCGGAAGTCGTCGTCCGCATAGGCGGGCGTAGACCCGGCGCGTGACCTCTGGTGAGGAATGGCCGAGGATCAGTTGCACGATCTCGATCGGCACCTCGCCGGCCAGCATCAGGGAACACGCGCCGTGCCGGGTGTCGTGCAGCCGGACCATCGGTAGTCCGCACGCGGTCACGTGCTTCTCGACTCGACCGTGACCCGGTCGGGTCGCAGCGGGAGCCCGTCCGGGCGACAGAACACAAGGTCGTGCTCCTGGTAGTCGATGCCGAAGAACTCCCGTTCCTCTCGCTGAGTCTCGCGGTGCCTGGTCAGGGCGTCCTGGGCCGGCACAGCGAGCGGCACGCATCGGCGGCAACTTGGAAAGCGTATAGGCAATGAGTCGCCACCCGCTCGCAGCCACGGTGTCAAAATCGTTTCAGCCAGATGAAAGTTCGTGCTGGTCAGAGCCGTGACCGAGGTAACGAGAGTCCTCCCTCCGGGAGGCGGAAACGCCCATGGCCCCTTGCCCAGCCGGGTTACACGAACCCACCGGCATGTCACCCGGGCATGCTCACCGTGCCAGGGTGATGATCACCAGAGTGAGCCCGTACGCGGCGATGCCTACGTGCAGCCCGGTCCAGACGCTATGCAACCGGAGCCGATGCAGCCGTGGATACCTCTCGTAGTGCCGTTTGCGGAATTCCTCCAGGGTGGCACGGTCGGCGAGCGCACCCATGTCTGTCAGGACGCGGGTCAGGGCTCGTGCCTGCGTCAAGTGGTACTCGGCACGCTCGTGATACTTGGTGACGGCCACCGCCCCATACCCGCCGACCAGAGCGATCAGAACGGACAGGGGTAAGGTCTCGGCCGCGAACCGCTGCTGCACGATCAGGGCACTTAACGCCGCAGCGATCACCAACAGGTAGTTCGTGAGCAGTGCTCGCTGGGTTTCCGACTGCCGCAGCTGATCCCGATGTTCGCCCCAGTACGCCAGCACTGCGGTCTCGGATTGATTCACGTCGACTCCTCATTGGCTGCGCGGGGTGCCCAGTCCGACCGTCCCGGCTGATCTTTCGGACGTTGTACAGCCGCACCTCGGGTAGCCGGGTCGCCAAGGTCTCGCAGGATCACGGCGAGGTTGTTCAGGCGGGTGCCAACGGTGGGGTGGTCGGGGCCGTAAGCGGCCTCGGTGATGGCCAGAGCCCGTTCGACCAACCGGCGGGCATCCGCCAGCTCACCAAGATCTCGCAGGATTAGGGCAAGGTTGTTCAGGTCGGTGCCAACATCGGGGTGATCGAGGCCGTAAGCGGCCTCGTCGATGGCCAAAGCCCGTTCGGCCAACCGGCGGGCGTCCGCCAGCTCACCAAGATTTTGCAAGATCTGGGCGAGGTTGTTCAGGTCGGTGCCAACGTTGGGGTGGTCGGGGCCGTAGGCGGCCTCGTCGATGGCGAGGGCCCGTTCGGTCATGCTGCGGGCGTCCGCCAGCTCGCCGAGATCCGTCAGGATCGTGGCGAGGTTGCTCAGGACGGCGCCGACGGTGGGGTGGCCGGGGCCGTAAGCGGCCTCGGTGATGGCCAGAGCCCGTTCGACCAACCGGCGGGCGTCCGCCATCTCACCAAGGTCCTGCAGGATATGGGCGAGGTTACTCAGGGCGGCGCCGACATCGGGGTGATCGAGGCCGTAAGCGGCCTCGTCGATGGCCAGGGCCCGTTCGGCCAGCGGTCGGGCCTCGCCGGGGCGTCCATGGACTCGCAGAAAGGCAGCGGCACGATCCAGCAGCCACGAACATTCCTGTACTGCCTGCTCACGGCCTAGGCCTGGAAGCGACAGGTGACCGGTCTCGCCGATCTGATCTGTCGCCGCCAGCACATGCGGCAGCAGGACCTCCCACCGCGGCCAATCCTGCGGCGCACCCATGATCCTCGCCGGCGCCTCGCTGCGCAGCAGGCGCAACGCTGTGGCGTGGGGGTCGAAGTCGGGGATGGTCATCAGGCGGTCATGTTCTGGCCGGTGGTCGGCTGGGGGTGGCCTTCGGCCGGGTAGCGCAGCCGTAGGGCGCCCTGTACCAGCCGGTGCAACAGCAGGCCGTCGACGTCGCGTTTGGCCAGGGAGTAGTCCACGATGGTGGCCACGACGTCGGTGAAGGCCAGCGGGTCGGTGACCTTGGTGGCCAGTGGTTCGCTGAGTTGGTCCGGGTGGGCGGTGAACAGGTCCAGCGGGATCGGGACCGGTGCCAGATAGGCGCAGATGGCCAGCAGTTGCAGCGCCGCAGGCTCCTCTTGGCCGACGCGGTCGAAGCTCAACGTCCACAGCGTCGCGACGGTTTCTTCGCGGGACGCGACCCGGCCCCGGCCGTACAGTTCTTGGGCCCTGGTTCGCAACAGCTGCAGGTAATCGCTGGGCGGAAGCTGTGATCGGGTGATGTAGGCCGACGCCTGCTCCAAAGCCAGCGGCAGCCGGCCCAGCTCCTCGGCGACCTGCCCGGCCACCTCTTCGCCGATCTGCGGCACCCGGGCCCGCAGGATCTGTAGCGCCTCCGCCTTATCGACGACGTCCAGATCGTAGACTTCGCCCAGCACGGTGAATCCGTCCCGCCGGGTCGTCACCAGCACATGACCCGGCATCCCCGGCGCCCGCAGCGCAGGCGGCAGCCACCCGCGGATATCGTCGACCGTGTCCGCGTTGTCGAAGATCAGCAACCAGCCCGGCACCTCCCGCAACCGTTGATGGACCTCCAACCGCACCGTATCGGCGTCCTGGCCAGGTTCCAGCCCCATCGCGGCGGCAAGCCTGGCGAACTGATCGGCGATCAGCGCCGGCTCCTCAGCGGCGATCCACCACACCAGGTCGTAATTGGTGGCGCGCCGGTGGGCGTACTCGTTGGCCAGCTGCGTCTTACCGACTCCGCCCATACCGCGCACCGAGGTCACGGTCATCGTTCCCGCCGCGGCTAGTTCCTCTGCCAGCGCCCTCAGGGCGAAGCCGCGGCCGGTGAAGTTCGGGTTGCGGGCCGGGACGTTCCACGCCTTCGGTAACGCCCCCGGGAACCGGGCCTCGTGCGGAATGGCCCGCTGCGACGGCGGGAACAGCGGCCCCTCGCCGGGCTTGGCCCGCCCGGTGGCGGCCCGGGCCACCATGGCGCGCAGCCGGTCCCGTGCCTTGGCTTCCGTGACGCCGAACACGTCGATCCCGACCACCGGTCCGAGCAGACCGGGACGCTCACAGTCCTGCACCCGGACCGTCAGCAACTTCCGTTCGCCGCCCAACGGGTCGGATCCCCACACCGCCTGCCACTCGGCCTGCCCGTATACCGAGGACAGGTACGCCTGCGACAGCACCGCGATCATCCGCTCGGCGCGGGTCACACCGTTCTGCATGCCCTGCACCCAGCTGGTGCCCGGCACGAAATCCCACACCTGCACAAGCACCCGGTGGCCGCTCTCCTCCAGCTCCCACGCAATCCACTCAGCCCAGGAGCGGTCGGCTTGCGTGTACGAGACGAAGAAGTCCCAATCAGCCGATGCGCTCTCGATTGTCACCCTCACACAGTTCCACACTGGATATCGCCGTCTATACACCCAACGGGCTGAAGCTCATTCCCGCAGAGGGGCGCGTGACCGTTTCCGCTGAAGCGAGGCCAGGTTGCTCCGGGCAACACCAACGGCGGGGTGGTCAGGGCCGTAGGCCGCCTCGACGATGACCAGGGCCCGTTCGGCCAGCCGAAGGGCGTCCGCCAGCTCACCGAGATCCTGCAGGATCACAGCGAGGATGCCCAGGTCGGTGCCAACATCAGGGTGGTCGGGGCCGTAGGCGGCCTCGTCGATAGCCAGGGCCCGTTCGGTCAGCCGGCGGGCGTCCGGCAGCTCACCGAGATCCTGCAGGATCAAAGCGAGGTTGCTCAGTCGGGTGCCGACGGTGGGGTGGTCGGGGCCGTAGGCGGCCTCGACGATGACCAGGGCCCGTTCGGTCAGCCGGCGGGCGTCCGGCAGCTCACCGAGATCCTTCTGGATCAGGGCAAGGTTGTTCAGGTGGATGCCGACGGTGGGGTGGTCGGGGCCGTAGGCGGCCTCGGCGATGGCCAGGGCCCGTTCGATCATGCTGCGGGCGTCCGCCAACTCACCAAGATCTCGCAGGATCCCGGCGAGGTTGCTCAGATCGGTGCCAACATCGGGGTGGTCGGGGCCGTAGGCAGCCTCGTCGATGGCCAGGGCCCGTTCGTTCATGCTGCGGGCGTCCGCCAGCTCACCGAGATCCTGCATGATCAAGGCGAGGTTGCTCAGGGCGGTGCCGACATCGGGGTGGTCGGGGTTGTAGACAGCCTCGACGATGGCCAAGGCCCGTTCGGCCAACCGGCGGGCGTCCGCCAGCTCACCCAATTCCGCCAGGATCCCGGCGAGGTTGCTCAGGTCAGCGCCGACATCGGGGTGGTCGGGGCCTCGGGCGGCCTCGGCGATGGCCAAGGCCCGTTCGGCCAGCCGGCGGGCGTCCGCCAGCTGACCCAGATCCCGCAGGATATGGGCGAGGTTGCTCAGGGCGGTGCCGATGCTGGGGTGGTCGGGGCCGTAGACGGCCTCGGCGATGGCCAAGGCCCGTTCGGCCAGCGGTCGGGCCTCGCCGGGGCGTCCATGGACCCGCAGAAAGACAGCGGCATGATCCAGCAGCCACGAACAATCCCGTACCGCCTGCTCACCGCCCGGACCCGGCAACGACAGGTGATCGGGCCCGCCGGCCTTATCTGTCACCGCCAGCACATGCGGCAGCAGCACATCCCACCGCGGCCAATCCTCCGGCGCACCCATGATCGTTGCTGGGGCGTCATTGCGCAGCAGGCGCAACGCTGTGGCATGGGGATCGAAGTCACCTAGCTCCATCGTGGGCCTCACGATACGGGAGCGATTCACGCAGTGGCGCTGGTGGCCTTCTGCTCGAAGCTGCCCCGCCTGTCGTTTGACTGCGTCCGGCCGCTCGAGGAGTGACCTCGCCAGCCGCTCCACGATTGCGGTTGTGACCGCAGTACGCAAGCGTCTGTGCGCAGCCTGTGGATAACTACTTACGGCCCAGGTGTGTCGGTCTGGGCGGCATCGAGACGGCCTTCGGCGTACAGCCAGGCATAAGGAGTCGTCCTCTACCTTGCTCACCGGTTGCTCACGCACGCGTTGGCACCGAATAGATCTAGACGGCAACCAACGACAACAAACATGTGGTGTGAGCAGCAGCGGTGCAAGACCCTCAAGAAAGGTCAGCATCGGCTGACAAGCACACTCGCGGCCCGAAATCGGAAGGTCGGCGGTTCGACCCCGCCCCTGGCCACCAGACTTCTCGCCGGGCTTTGAGCACCGCCCACCTGCGGAAACGCACGGTGGGCGTTTTGCTGTCCCGAGACTTCCGAGTCGGCGAGCGCTACAGGTCGATGCGTAGTTCGACCGCCGCGGGGTCGTCGGCTTCACCGAAGCGCAGGACGGCGTGTGCGGGGCGGGCTGGGAAGGCGCGTAGCTGCGGTTCCATAACGGCGAAGAGCCGGTTCGCGTCGAGGCCGTAGGTGTAGAGCACGACTTTGCCGCCGCCGAATTCGTTGCCGTCGAGCTCGCCGGCGTCTGCTGCCTCGATGGCTTCAGCCAATCGCTTCTCGAGCGCATGGATCGCTTCGCGTTCGCTTTCCTCACCGAAGCGATCGCCGGATACGGCATAGGTGATCAGAACCGCATGCTCAGGCGAAGTCACGGGAGGCTCCTTCGTTGGTGAAGACGATCTCGCTGGGTCGAGGGGCTTGATCGTGAGGGTCTCGCCAGCGTTGGACCATTCCGGCCGCGTGGGCGCATGACCAACGACTGAGGAAGGCGCAGCCCACAGTGGACCGTGCCTACGCAAGGCGCCACGCTAACGCGGTCTAACGGACGGATTGTCGGGCTTGGTCCGGCTGCGGCCCGCGGCCATCGGACGGCCGGGCACCTGGTTGCGTCGGCAGCTCCGCACCCGTTCTGGTCGCGGAGACCACGCCACTGCTCATGAGCGGCGAATATCCGGTTCAAGCCGTGGTGCTCATCGCGAAGCTCCAGGAACTCGTCAAGCAGGTCGAACAACGTCCCACCGCGCGAGCGTCGAGATCAGCGTCCACGTCGCGGAAGTTCTGGGGCCGACGGGTTGGGTCAGATGCGCAACGAGGATCCACCAGATATGGCTGTCGAGGCAGCCGGCCTGAGTCACCAGCCACGGTTGGAAACCGGACGGACGACGGGGCAGCGCAGCCATCCCCACTCTCTTTAAGATCCGTGCGCCCACCCCTCACAAAGGATGTTGCATGAACCTGGCTCCCGCCGGGCGGCACCTGGCCCGCCTAGCCCTGACGGCAACCGCCACCGCCGCCGTCACCCTCTCCCTCGGCACCGCCCCTTCCCTGGCCGCGGCCGAGGAGCCCAGAGTCTGGGCCTTCATCGAGGACATGACCGTCGCCCCCGCCGGCGCCCCGGCCAAGGACTTCCGTCTCGAGGTGATCACCAGCGAGGCCGTCAACCCGCGCCTCGTGATCGACGTGAGCGACCTGACCGGCCTGGTCTCCTTTGCCTGGCCGGCCGGCTGCACTACCCAGGGCGCAGTCGCCACCTGTCCCGCCCCGCCCGGTTCCGTCGACAACAACGCGCCGCTGTTCATCCCGGTCACCGCGGTTGCCGGCGCCCCGGCCGGTGGGCACGGGACGATCCGGGTTCGGGGCGACGCCGACAACCCCGGCGACGGCAGCGACCTCATGGACTCCGACGCGGTCATCACCGTCTCCGGGGACGGGCCCGATCTGGCCGGGCTCGCCCAGGGGCTGATCCCGGACGCCAAGGTCGGCGACCGGATCTATGCGCCCATGGCCGTGACCAACTTCGGCAACCGGGCCGTCAAGGGCATCCGGGTCACCGTCGAGTTCAGCAAGCCCCTCACCCCCACCCCGTACGCGAATTGCCGCTACGGCCACCGCACCACCTTCCCCGAGCGCGGCACCGTCGCTGTTTGTGATTTCGCGCAGCGGGTCGACCCGGGGGCCGTGTTCAAGCTCAGCCGCGGCTTCGGCGCCCTCGTCACCGACGCTGCCGTTGATCACGAGGTGGTCGAGTACACGATCGCGCCGCTGGCCGGGGCCGGTCTGCCGGACGGTGTGGTTCTTGCCGGGCGCGGCGGGTCGCGGCTGCCGCTGGTCACCGTCACCTCGGCGCCGAAGCGGGCCAAGGTCAGCCGGGCCGCCGATGTTGATCACGCCAATGACTACCGGTACTGGGGTTTCGACGTCAACAACCTGTCGGACGTCGCGGCCGTCGGCGCCTCCGCTTCCGGCTCGGTCGGCGAGACCGTGCGGGTCGAGGTCGGCTCGCGCAACGTCGGCGGTGCCATCGACTTCACCCGCACCGGCAGCAGCGCCGGGCGGTTCCGGTTCCAGCTTCCCGGGGGTACGGAGGCCACCGACGTTCCCGCCGACTGCCGGCTCGACGACGAGACTCAGGCCGTGACGTACGTGTGCCAGCTGCCGTCGCTGTACTTCGATCGCGGCGCCACGTTCCTGCGTACCTTCGGTCTGGTCATCACCGGTCCTTCGTACGACGCCGGGGCGGTGTTCGCCGACCTGGACGGGGCGATCGACGAGGACTACACCAATGACCGGGCCGAGGTGAACGTCGCCGTTCTGGGCTGAGGCCGCCATTCCACCGACGCGCGGGCCGGCCGGGCGCTGACCCGGCCGGCCGCCGCGAGTCTCTCGTCAGGGCTGCAGCGAGACGGATGCCCGCAGGCTGCCGTCCATCTCGAACGGGACCGACTCGTGCTCGTGCACGACCAGCCAGCTCCCGTCGATCTTCCGCAGGCCCAGGGTCACCCGGAACCACAGACTGAAGCTCTCCGGCTGCCCGAGCGGCGTCGCGGTCAGCCGGTTCAGGCTGGTGCAGAAGGCCACCGAGCCGTCCACCGTCACCGCCAGGTCGTGGACCTCCATGCTCATCGGGCCCTCGAAGGTCGCCAGCCACTTCTCCACCGGCGCCACGTCGTCACCGGCCGACGGCTGGCGCAGCGGCGGGGCCAGGTTGTACTCGATCATGTCCGGCGCGTTGTGCGCCACCATCGCCTTCGCGTCCTTGGCGGCCACCGCTGCCGCCCGCTCCAGCACCACCCGGCGAATCTCGGTCGTGTCCATCGTTCACGCCTTTCGAGGAACTCGTTGAGAAGAGCCTTACGCCGGGAGGTAGAAGCGGCTCCGCCGGTTTCGACGTCCCCGGTGAAAGAATTTCCGGGACGTGTGGAGGCTCCGATGAAGTACCTGATCCTGATCCAGTCCAACGAGCGTTCGCTGGCCGTCTGGGAGACGCTCAGCGACGAGCAGCGCATGGAGTTCGGTCGCGGGCACCTGCAGCTCACCGAGGAGATGACCAAGGCCGGCGTCTGCGTCGCCTCGGAGGGCCTCGCCGACCCCTCGCTGGCCCGCTGGGTCTCGGTGCGCGACGGCCGCACCGTCGCCTCGGACGGACCGTTTGCCGAGGTCAAGGAGCACCTGGCCGGGTTCTATCTGATCGACGTCGAGGATCTCGACGAGGCGATCAGCTGGGCGGCCAAGGTGCCCGACGCCGCGTTCACCCAGGTCGAGGTGCGACCGGTGCTCGACATGAGCGGCTGGGAGTTCTGAACCCGCCGGCCGCCCTCGAGGACCTGCTGCGCGAGAGTGCGCCGCAGGTCCTCGGCGCGGTCGTGCGGCGTTTCGGCGACTTCGACACCTGCGAGGACGCGGTGCAGGAGGCGCTGCTGGCCGCGGCTCAGCAGTGGCCCGTCGAGGGGCTGCCGGCCAACCCGCGGGGGTGGTTGATCACCGTCGCCTCGCGGCGCCGGATCGAGCTGCTGCGCAACGAGACTGCCCGGCGCCGGCGCGAGGAGGCCATCCGGTATGAGCCGGAGCACGCGCCCGCCTCCGCGGTTGACGACTCCCTCACCCTGCTGCTGCTCTGCGCCCATCCCGCCCTCAGCACCGGGTCGCAGGTGGCGCTGACCCTGCGCGCGGTCGGTGGCCTCAGCACCGCCGAGATCGCCCGGGGGCTGCTCGTGCCCGAGGCCACCGTCGGGCAGCGGATCAGCCGGGCGAAGCAGAAGATCCGCGACTCCGGGGCCACGTTCAGCCTGCCGCCGCCGGGTGAGCGCGAAGCGCGGCTGACCGCCGTACGCCAGGTGTTGTATTTGATCTTCAATGAGGGTTACACCGCGAGTTCCGGGGCGCGGCTGCACCGCACCGAGCTCAGCGCCGAGGCCATCCGGCTCACCCGGCTGCTGCGGGCGCAGCTGCCCGACGACGGCGAGGTGGCCGGGCTGCTCGCGTTGATGCTGCTCACGGACGCGCGGCGGCCGGCCCGCACGCTGCCCGACGGATCCCTCGTGCCGCTGGCCGAGCAGGACCGCTCGCGGTGGGACGCGGCGGCGATCGCCGAGGGCGTCGCGCTGATCACCGCGACGCTGGCGAGTGCACCGATCGGTCCCTATCAACTGCAGGCCGCGATCGCGGCGGTGCACGACGAGGCGGCGCGGCCCGAGGACACCGACTGGCCGCAGATCCTCGAGCTGTACGGGATGCTGCACGCCCTCGCCCCCGGCCCGATGGTGCAGCTCAACCGGATCGTCGCCCTGGCCGAGGTGCACGGGCCGGTGCTGGCGCTGGCCCGGCTCGACGTCGCCGAGGACGATCCGGCGCTGCGCGGGCATCACCGGCTGGCGGCCGTCCGCGCCCACCTGCTGGAGAAGTGCGGTGACCTGACCGCCGCGCATGCCGCCTACCTGGAGGCGGCCCGGCTGACGCTGAGCGCACCTGAGCAGCGGTATCTCCTGGCCCGGGCAGCCGCGTTAGGGTCAGCGGGTGACCATCGATCTTCGTGAGCTCACCGCCGAGGACCTCGAGCTGGTGGAGTTCGCCCGCGGCATCGTCGACGCCAACACCGACGGCGAGGACGGCGTGCACACCATGGGCGCGGCGGTCCGCGGCGTGGACGGCCGGATGTACGGCGGCATCAACCTGTACCACTTCACCGGCGGGCCGTGCGCGGAGCTCGTGGCGCTGGGGCACGCCCGGGCGTCCGGGGCGCGCGAGCTGGCCACGATCGTGGCGGTGGGCAACTTCGGCCGTGGACCGGTGGGCCCGTGCGGCCGCGACCGGCAGATCCTCTTCGACTACCACCCGCGGATCCGGGTGATCCTGCCGACCGGCGAGGGCATCCGCAGCGTCCGGATCCGCGACCTGATGCCGCTCGGCGCCGTCTGGACCGTCGAGGAGGGCACCCAGCCGTACGACCCGGGCGTGTTCGCCGACTGAATTCGCCCGCCTGCACCTTGATCACAACCCACGGCTACCAGCCGGGTCTCGAATGGCCCCGCCGGCACCCGATCTGTCGGGAGTCTTTGCTGGCGGAACGGGGGAGCTGGTCGTGGGATCTGCGGGGCGTAACACGGGCGCGCGGCGTCTGGGCATCAAGGTCATGACCGGGTTCCTGGCGGCCGGGCTGGTCGCGGGTCTCGGCACTCCGGGAGCCGCGCGGGCCCAGATCGCCGCCCGGGTCGCCGCAGATGCCCCCGCCGAGGCCCGCATCGCCGGCTCCGGCGCGATGCGCGTGCTACCGCTGGGCGACTCGATCACGCTCGGCACCGGATCGCCGACCCGCAGCTCGTACCGGATGGGCCTGGCCCAGCGGCTGCTCCGCGGCGGCATGCAGATCAACTACGTCGGTTCGCAGAGCAACGGCTCCGGCGGCGACAACCAGCACGAGGGCCACGGCGGCTGGGACATCGACGAGATGGCCGCCGAGGTCGACGGCTGGCTGGCCGACACCCAGCCGGACATCGTCCTGCTGCACGCCGGCACCAACAACATCACCAAGGGCGACGGACCGTACGAGACGAACCGCAAGCTGTCCGGGCTGATCGACCAGATCCGGGCCGCGCGGCCGGAGGCGTACATCTTCGTCGCGCAGATCATCGGCTCGCGGGTGCCGTGGGAGCTCGCCGACGACCGGGTCTACAACCGGCTCATCCCGGGCATGGTCGCCGCCAAGCAGGATCCGCTGATCACGGTGGTCGACCAGTCCACGGTCGGCGGCATCGACCTGCACGACCTGCACCACCCGAACGACTTCGGCTACTCGAAGATGGCCTGGAACTTCTACCGGGCGATGGCCAGGGTGTTCCGGACCTCGGGCGACACCGGCAAGAACCCGTACGCGCTGCAGTCGACGTACCGCTGCCTGGCCGCCCAGGTCGTGCAGGACGGGGAGGTGCGGCACCGCACCGAGTGCCGGACGTGGAAGTTGCGGACCGTCACGGCGGAGATCAACGGCGCGACCCGCCGGGTACGCACGTGGCAGACGCTGCGCACGGTCAAGCAGGCCTACCGGGTCCGGGTCGCCGGCAAGGTGCGCACCCGTACGCGGCTGGTCAGCAAGTGGACCGGCCCGGGCAACCTGTCGACCCTCTAACCGTTGAAGAGGGCCAGCACGCCGGAGACGTCGAGGACGCGGTGCACCAGGCCGTGCGCGTTGACGATGCGCAGCGGCACGCCCGCCTCGCGACCGGCGTTGAGGCCCTCGATCAGCGCGCCCATCGCCTCGCTGTCCAGGAACACCGCCGCGTCGAAGTCGACGACGACCTCGGCGGGAGCTGACCGCACGGCATCGAGAAGGGCGGTGCGCATCTCGTCGCGGGCGTTGATGTCGAAGTCGCCGGCCAGCCGGACGACGGCGGCCTCGCGGACGATCTGGTAACTCGGCTGGGTCACGGACACCTCTGACGGTCTACGAATCCCGTGATCATAAGTCAGCTCGGAACGGGGAACTCCGCCCACACATGCTTGGTGTGATCCTCGATGTACCAGCCGAGGTCCAGGGCGAACTTCTTGGCCAGGTACAGGCCCAGCCCGCCGGCCCCGGGCGGCCGGTCGTCGGCGTACACCGGCACCGTGTCGGGGCTGTGGTCGGCGACGTCCAGCACGAAGACCAGGTCGTGCCGGCCGAGCCGCACGATGGTCGGCGGCAGACCGTGCCGCAGGGCGTTGGTGGCCAGCTCGGTGGCGACGAGCACGACCTTCTCCGGGATCTCGTCCAGCTCGGCGCCCGCGGGCATCGGCTGGCCGGTGATCGCCTCGTGCAGGGAAGCTCGCAGGCTGCGCAGCTGCACCGGGCTGTCCAGCACCCACTTGTGCAGCTCGGTCATGGCGGGCGGCGACTGTGCGCTCAAGAAGGGCATGAGTGAATGTTTCCCAGCCCGGGCCACGATCATGTGCGTTTTCCCCCACAGCGGGCGGGCCTCGCCCGAGCGGCATCAGCCAGTTTGACCTTTCTTGCAGTCTGCGTGGGGGCCTAGCGCTGCGGGCGTGCGTTCCGTACAGCTAACCGGGAACAAAGTTCACGGGAGGAACGACGTGCCGAAGTTCAAGAGCGCGGAGGAACGGGCAGCCTGGACGATGGCGGAGGCGCTGAGCGAGAAGGGCTTCTCCTGCATGCGTGAGGCGGAGGAGGCCGCGGAGAATTTCCGGTCGGGCAAGATGCAGATGCGGCGCAACTTCAAAGCCCGCGGCCTGTCCGAGGTCGACGCCGACATCCGCTGGTCGGGCATGACCGCGGCGAAGAAGGCCCTGGGCGACAACGCCTGGTACATGTCCCAGGCCACGATGTACAACGAGGCTGCCGCCGCCCAGTACGCGAAGGCGCTCTACCTCAAGCACGACGACGGCTGAGGCGCCGCGAGCTCAGGTCGGCAAGCCGGTGCCACCCAGGTCGGCGGTGCGGCCCGCGGCGTATCCCTGCCGGCGGCCGGAGCCGGCCAGCCGGCGGGGGCCGAGCCGGATCAGATTCGGGTACGTCTCGTCGCGCCGCCGGTCGACCAGCTCGGTCCGGTCCACCAGCACCAGCTCGGCACCGGGCGCTTCCGCGGCGGCCGCGCGTTCCGCCTCGGTCAGCCGGGCCCGGATCGCCTCGGTGAAGCCCACCAGCCACGACCGCCGGAACGCAGCCGGATGGTCGAAGCTCGGGACCTCGGTTACGGCCAGGCCGTGCGCCGCCTGCACCAGCAGGGAGGTGAAGAGCAGCTCGACGCGTTCCAGGTCGGCGGCGTGCCCGAAGAGGTGGATCCGGGACGTGCTGCGCCGCTCCAGGTAGACGACCCGGCAGCGCAGTGCCACGGCGACCGCGCCGAGCAGGCCGGCCTTGTCGCGGGCGTACGGCGCCAGCACCGTCACCACTCTGTCCCCCACCGGGTCCAGGGCGGGATCGGTGCCGGCGAGCAGGGCCTGGTCGACGCCGTACTTGGCGATGAGCTCGGCCGCCTTGGCGGTGAACGCCTCGGCCTCGGCCGGCGTGCACGCGGGATCCTCGGCCTTGGCGAGCAGCTTACGAACCCGGGCGAGCAGCGGACTGTCGCTCATGCAGGGCCGGTCTTCGGCATGCGCTCCTGGCCCTCGCTGCGCTCGGTGCAGTCGCTCATGCCGCCCGGTGGCGCAGGGTGGCCACGGTCGAGCCGGCCAGGGCGAGCAGGCAGTCCGGGAGCTGACCGTCGGCGATGGCCGCGCCGAACAGGGCCTCGCCGGTGGAGATGTCGCCGTTCACGTACGCGCTGACGAAGCGGGCGACCCAGCGCTTGTCGTACCGCGCGTCGTCGATCCCGGGGAAGTCGAGCGTCCAGGCGCCTCTGGGCACGTTCTGTCCGACCATGGTCGCAGCGAGACACCACGCCACGTCGTACGCCCCCACGACGCCCGACCGGTCGACCACCGCGTCGAAGGTGCCCACCACAGCGTCGCTGTCGCCACTGAGCGCGCAGTGCAACACCTGCGTCGCGTCGTCCAGGGCGTGCTGTGGTATGTCCGTCACGTGGGAAAAGGTACGCGGATGCGTCAAGAATTGCCGCTCAGGCAGCGATCCTGCTGGGGTTTTCCGCCCCCGGTGGGGATCAGGCGCCGCGCAGCAGGCAGGTGAGACGCGCGGTGCAGACCCGGTCGCCGTCGCCGTCGGTGATGACGATCTCGTAGGTCACCGCCGTCCGGCCGCGGTGCACCGGCGTGGCCACCCCGGTGATGGTCCCGGAGCGCACACCCTTGTGGTGGGTGGCGTTGATGTCGACGCCCACCGCGAACGGCCGGTCGACCGTCGCGCCGTGCAGCACCGCCCCGACCGAGCCGAGCGTCTCCGCCAGCACGCAGGACGCCCCGCCGTGCAGCAGCCCGTACGGCTGGGTGTTGCCCTCGACCGGCATCGTGGCGACCACTCGCTCGGGGGTCGCCTCGGTGATCTGGATGCCCATGCGCTCGCCCAGGGCACCCCCGCCCCCGCTGCCGAAGAGCTGCTGCATGCCGTCCGCCGCTGTAGTCACGCCCGGCTACGTTACCGGTGAGTTCCGGCGGAGCCAGCGACATCGGTCACACCGTTGGCGACCGATCCCTATCTTCGAGGTCGGTTCGGGTCGCGAGGGGGCGACCCGAGCCCTACGTTGGTCAGATCCGCTGCGACGCATCACCTGAGGAGACACCATGAGCGAGCCCAAGGAGATCGTCGAGACCCGCGGCGACGACCGCGTCGACCTGCTGGCGACGGACACCAACGGCGACGGCAAGCCGGACGTGTGGGTGGCCGACACCGACGGCGACGGCAAGGCCGACCTGTTCCAGTTCGACACCGACGGCGACGGCAAGGTCGACATCACGATGGCCGACCTCGACCAGGACGGCACCCCGGACACGATCGTCGACGGCGACGGCGGTCACCCGCCGACCGCCTGATCACCTGACGCCCTGGGCCGTCAGCCGCCGCCGAGTGTGCTGATGGCGGCCCAGAGCACGGCGATGGCGAGGGCCGTGGTGAAGACCGCCGAGGCGGTACGCCGCCACGGCCCCTTGCCCTCGGGCGCGATCGCCTCCGGGTGACCGAGGGCGGTGAGGGTCCGGCGCTGCCGGCGCACCTCGTGCTGCCACCGGCTCAGGTCGGTGGTGCCGCGGCTCAGCTCGACGGCCAGCCGGGCCTGCGCGCGTTGCAACCGCCGTACC
>NZ_JBEZGQ010000044.1:0-19456 GCF_040650095.1 Actinoplanes sp. NPDC048791
CGGGCCGCGGTGCTGGCCTCGCCGGTGCCGGAGGGCTGGTCGGCACTGGGCGCCGCGCTGCGCGCCAATCCGCTCGGCACGCTGCCCGCACTCTTCGGGGCGGCGCCCCGGCTGAGCCGCAAGCAGCTGTTCAGCGCGGGGCTGGCCGAGGCCGACGCCTACCGGGCGAAGCTCGAGCGCACCCCGGCCGCGATCTACCGGCAGGTGCTGTTCGCGACCTCGCCGGCGGCTCCGGTCGGTGACCCGCCGACCGGGTGGTGCCGCGCAAGGCGCTCGACCGTACGGCGGCCCGTTTCGGCGCGGCCCCGCTGCTGTTCCCCGGCATGGCCCACGACCTGATGCTCGACACCAACTGGCCGGAGCCGATCGACGCGATCCTGGACTGGCTCACCAAGGAGCTCGCCGGCTGACCGTCTCACCGCGCTTCGGCATAGGCGGCGAACCGGTCGACGAGGCTCTGCGGCGCGTTGTCGTCGAAGCAGAGCGCCAGGTTGTCGGCGGCCTCCCGGGCGGCCTCCGCGCTGCGGGGGAAGAGCTCCTTCTCGTACGCGGAAAGCGCGGCCTCGATGTCGCCGGGGTGCGCGGCGATGGCCGTGCCGAGCGCGGCGCCGTCGAGCATGGCCAGGTTGGCCCCTTCGCCGGCGAACGGGGACATGAGGTGCGCGGCGTCGCCCAGCAGCGTCACCCCGGGCACGCGCTCCCAGCGGTGCTCGATCGGCAGCGCGTGGATGGCCCGCGGGTGCAGGTCGCCGTCGGCCTCGGTGATCAGCGCCCGCAGTTCGGGTGACCAGCCGGCGAACTGCTCCAGCAGGACCGCCCTGGCCCGCGCGGGGTCGGTGAAGTCGACGCCGGCGATCCACTCCTGCGGTGTGCTGACCGCGGCGTAGACGTGCAGGCTGCCGTCGGTCTCCCGGTGGGCCAGGAAACCCCTGCCCGCGCCGAGCGCGAACAGCATGCCGGCGCCGACCACCGCGGCCGGCCCGGGGTGCCGGGCGTCGGCGTCGAGCAGGTCGATCTCGACGAACGACACTCCCGCGTACGCCGGCCGGGCGTCGGACAGCAGCGGCCGGATCCGTGACCAGGCGCCGTCCGCCCCGACCAGGACGTCGCTGACCACCGTGGGGCCGTCGGCGAAGCTGAGCTCGTGCCGGCCGTCGCCGAGAGCCCGGGCGCCGGTGAGCTTGCGGCCCCAGTGGATGGTGCCGGCCGGCAGCGACTCCAGCAGCATCCGCCGCAGGTCCCCGCGGTCGACCTCCGGGCGGGTGCCGTCACCCTCGTCGGCGTCCTCGTGCAGCACGGTGTTGTGCCGGTCCAGGACCCGGGTGGCCTCGCCGCCGGGGTGGATGATGGCGCGGAACTCGTCGATCAGCCCGGCCGTGCGCAGGGCGACCTGGCCGTTGTAGTCGTGGATGTCGAGCATGCCGCCCTGGGTGCGGGCGGCGGGGGAGTCGTCGAGCTCGTAGATCGTGGCGGGGATGCCGTGGACGTGCAGGACGCGGGCCAGGACCAGCCCGCCCAGGCCGGCTCCGACGATGGTGACGGTGGGCGTGTGCATGATGCCTCCAGTGAGTACGCGTTCGTGACGAACATGTTCGTAACGGGCACGGCTCGGTCAGCCGGCCGGGATGCTGCTCAGCTCCTTGACGGGGCGCTGCTCAGCTCCTTGACGGGGCGCTGCTCAGCCCCCTGACGGGGCGCTGCTCAGCCCCTTGATCAGGGCGGCGAAGGCCCAGCGGGTGCGCTGCTCGCCGGTGCCGGAGAGCAGCTCGTCGCGGGTGCGGTGGATGTGCGGGTAGGTGGCGGCGTCGGCCTCACGGACGACGGCCGCGAGTTCCTCCTCCTCGCCGGCGGCCTCGGTGGCCTCGTCTCGGCTGCCCTGCTCGGCGGCGACCGCGGTGGCGTGCTGGAGCAGCAGGTCGACACCCCAGGCGGCCTGGCGGACCGGCACTCCTTCGGCGAGCAGGAGCCCGAGGATCGTGTCGATCAGGCGGAGGTAGTGCGGTCCGCTCGGGCGCAGCGTCAGCACGGAACGCGCCAGGCTGGGATACCCGAAGAGCAGGACGGTGTACTCGTACAGCAGGTCGATCAGCTCGCCGGAGAAGTCGAGGTCGGCCAGCAACTCGTCCAGCAGTGCGCCGTGTAGTTCGGCGGTGTTGCGGACGTAGACGTACAGCGAGGCCGGGCCGGTCTCCAGCTCGCTCGCCAGCCGGCGCATGGTGAGTCGTTCCAGGCCCTCCTCCCGCATCACCCGCAGCCCGGTCGCCACCAGGACCTCCCGGCTCAGGGGGGCCTTGGCCGGACGATCACGGCGGCTGACAGGGACGCGGCGGGGACTCATGAACACGATCGTAGCGAACATGTTCGTTATCGGCAACGCCTCAGCGGCGCAGGCCCGCCGCCAGGCGCCCCGAGTGGTCAAGAGCGGTGAGGTAGGCGCGCGCCCACGCGAGGATGTCGTAGCGGGTCAGATGGTCACGCATCGCCCGCATCCGCCGCCGCAGGTCCGCCGGGTCGGCGTCGAGCGCGTCCAGCAGCGTCGCCTTGAGCCCGTCCACGTCGTGCGGGTTGACCAGGAACGCGTCCTCGAACTCGGCCGCCGCCCCGGCGAACTCGCTGAGCACCAGCGCCCCGGTGCCGGCGGCGCGGGCGGCCACGTACTCCTTGGCGACCAGGTTCATGCCGTCACGCAGCGGGGTCACCACCATGACGTCGGCGGTCAGGTAGAGCGCGGCCAGGTCGGCCCGGTCGAACGGCTGGTTCAGGTAGTGGATGGCGGGCTCGCCGACGCGGCCGTACTCGCCGTTGATCCGGCCCACCTCGCCCTCGATCCGGTCCCGCAGCACCCGGTAGCTGTCGACGCGTTCCCGGCTCGGCACGGCCACCTGGACCAGGACGGTGTCGTGCACCTTGACCCGGCCGTCCCGCAGCAGCTCGCTGTACGCCGTCAGCCGGTGCTCGATGCCCTTGGTGTAGTCCAGCCGGTCCACGCTGAGCAGCACCCGCCGCGGCCGGCCCAGGTCGGTGCGCAGCTGCTCGGCGTGCTCGACGATGTCGGGGCGGGCGGCCAGCGCCTGCATCTCGCTGACGTCGATCGAGACCGGGAACGCGCCGGTGTGCACCACCCGACCGTCCAGGGTGATCTGGTCGTCGGTGGACTGCGCGCCGAGCAGCTTGGTGGCCAGCTGGGCGACGTTGTGCGCGGCCTGCGGGCGCTGGAAGCCGACCAGGTCCGCGCCGAGCATCCCGCGCAGCAGCTCGACCCGGCGGGGGAGCTGCATGAACAGCTCGGGCGGCGGGAACGGCACGTGCAGGAAGAAGCCGATGAGCACGTCGGGGCGCAGCTCGCGCAGCAGTTGTGGGACCAGTTGCAGGTGGTAGTCCTGGATCCAGATCGCGGCGCCGGGCTCGGCCACCTCGGCGGCCGCCTCGGCGAAGCGCCGGTTCACGTCCCGGTACGTCTCCCACCAGCGCCGGTCGAAGACGGGCTGCTCGACGGCGTCGTGGTAGAGCGGCCAGAGGGTCGAGTTGGCGAAGCCCTCGTAGTAGCCGCGAAGCTCCTCCTCGGACAGTGCCACCGGGCGGATCCGCAGGGAGCCGATGTCCGGCAGGGCGGGGGCACTGTTGATGCCGCCGTTCCAGCCGACCCAGGTCGCCGGGGTCTGCTCGAGGATCGCGTGCAGGGCGCTGGCGAGGCCGCCGGGGCTGCGCCGCCATTCGCAGGCACCGTCCGGGGCGGCACTGTCATCCAGCGGAAGGCGGTTGGCGACGACCACGAGCGAGCTCTGGCGCATCCACGAAAGGTTACGCGATGGCTACCGAGAGGAACAACGGCAGTGATCTATGTCCTTCTCCGGGCCTGCTTCAGACCACTGCGCCGTCGTCGAAGTCATCGTCGTCGTCGCCCGAGCGCAGCCGCCAGACCAGTGTGACCGCGCCGCCGACGATCGCGGTGAAGCCGATCAGAGTGACGAAGTTGCGCTCGATCGGCAGCAGCCAGGGGAACAGGAACAGCAGGAAACCGAGCACCACGCCGAGCACACCGGCGACCGCGTACTTCGAGATGTGCGGCAGCGGCGGCGGAGGCGGCGGGGTGTAGCGCTCGTCGTCCTCGTCGGTGTCGTCGTCATCCGTGCCCGCGCCGGTGCCGAACGTGTCCAGCCCGTCGAGCAGGGACGGCTCATCCGTACGGCGGCGGTTGAGCGAGACGCCCGAGAAGTCGGCGGCCGACGGCAGGGTGCCGCCCGGCCGTCGCGGCTGCTCCGGCGGATCAGCCGGCGGCAGGTCCGGCGCGCGGGTCGGATCCACACCCTCGGACGCCGGCCACGGCGGGGCCGTCGGATCGATCGGAGTGTGGAAACCGGCAACGATCTTGGCCCATTCGGCATCGACGGTGCTCTGGTCGGTGCGGGTCTCGGACTTCGGCGTGACCGGGGTCGGTCCCACCCCGCCGGTCAGCTTGTGCAGATGCTCCCGGGCCGTGGCCAGGTGGGTGCGGTCGACGTAGAGCCGATCGGTGGGCCGGGCCGGGAACGTCGTGGCGCGCAGGATCGGATTGAGGTCGGCGGACGGCTGCAGATAGGCCGCGATACCGCCGGCGGCCAGCACGTCCAGGAGGTGTTCACCGACGCGGGGATCCACGTCGCCCGCGGCCGCGTAGTCGGCCGCGTCGAGCCCGTTGTCCCGCCGCCCGCGGCGGGCGCCACCCGCTGACACCCTGCTCACTCCTCGCTTCGCGCCGTCGCGCGCTGTGCCCGCCCCGTCCGGCGGATTCGGTACCCGTTCAGCTGCGCCCGGCCGACCGTGCCTTGAATGGTGACACGTGACATGCCGGTTCCGGGAGTGCGTTGTGGCGTGCCGCTCCCGCTTCGTACGCTTTCGGTGGCCACAGACCGTGGCGCGCGGGAAAGGACACCGGTGTTCTACTGGCTGCTCAAGTACGTCGTGCTGGGACCCGTCCTGAAATGCCTCTTCCGCCCCGATGTGGAGGGGTTGCACCACGTACCGCGGAGCGGACCGGTGATCCTGGCCTGCAATCACCTCTCCTTCTCCGACTCGATCTTCACACCCCTGCTGGTGAAACGGAGGGTGACGTTCGTCGCCAAAGCGGAGTACTTCACCGGTAAGGGGATCAAAGGCTGGCTCATGCGACAGTTCTTCGTCAGCACGGGGACGATCCCGGTGGACCGTTCGGGCGGCAAGGCGGCCCGGGCGGCTCTGGACACCCAGCTGCGGGTGCTGCGCGGCGGAAACATCGCGGGCATCTACCCCGAGGGCACCCGGTCGCCGGACGGCCGGCTCTACCGCGGCAAGACCGGCGTGGCCCGCCTCGCCCTGGAGAGTGGGGCCCCGGTCGTGCCGGTCGCCCTGCTCAACACCGACGAGATCCAGCCGACCGGCAAACTGATCCCCAAGATCAAGCGAGTCCGCATCCGCTTCGGCGCCCCGCTGGACTTCTCCCGCTACGCGAACTCCCTGGGCGACCGCTTCGTCGAGCGGGCGGTGACCGACGAGATCATGTACGAACTGATGACCCTGACCGGCCGCCCCTACGTAGACGTCTACGCCGCATCCCTGAAGACAGCAATCGTCGCCCCTTCGCCGAGTCGCTCGACGTCCGCGTCTGTCGAAAAAACCTGACCCTTTGGGTACGCGTCCCGGCGTCACCCAACCGCAACACCGGGGCCGGAGTGGCGCAGTATCCGGCCAGTCGCCGGTCCAGGCCGAGGGATCAGCCGCCGGAGACGTTGACCGCCCGGGTGGCCGCGCCGCTCCACACCGCCTCGGCCGCGGCCAGGGTGGCGCCGCAGATCCGCGCGCTCGCCTCGTGCATGCCCTCGAAGACCGGATTGTCCGGGGTGTTGAGGCCCCAGCCACGGAAGAAGGGATCGTGCGGGGCGAGCCGCACCGCCTCCAGATAGTCCGGCCGGTGCACCCGGAGCAACGCCGCGTCGTCGGCCGGCTCCGGCACGACCATGCGCACCCCGGGGCGGTCGAGCACGCCCAGCTCCCGGGCGAGCGCCATGGTGAGCTCGACCCGCACCGGATTCATCGGGTGGTGCCCCATGTCGTACGCGAGCAGCGCCTCGTCCCAGACCACCGCCGTCGACTCCGCCATGAGCCTCATGCTGCCACGCCGGCGGGAACAATCGGGGGGTGCACCGACGCTGCAAGCATGGCGCCGGTTCGCGGACGGCCCGGTTGGATAGAGTGCGGGCACTGATGTCGTTGCCGACCATCCGCCCGACCTCGATGCCCGGCCGCCCGACTCGCCGGCCGGCTCGTCGCCGGCGTCAGGCAGCCGGCCCGCTGGGTGCCGGCGCCGCGCTCCGCGCCCGGGAGATTCGGCAGGAGATCCCGGCTCGACTACCCTTGACAGGCACGCTTACTCCGGGAGGTCAGTACCGATGGCGCGGACTCACAACACGTCAACCAAGAAGTCCGACACGAAGGTACATCACGTAGACCTCGTCGACACCACGGAGATGTACCTGCGCACCATCCTCGAACTGGAGGAGGAGGGCGTCCCTCCGCTGCGGGCCCGCATCGCCGAGCGCCTGCACCAGAGCGGCCCCACCGTCAGCCAGACCGTGGCCCGGATGGAGCGCGACGGGCTGCTGACCGTGGAGAACGACCGGCACCTGCTGCTCACCGAGGAGGGCCGGGTCGCCGCCGTGGCGGTCATGCGCAAGCACCGACTCGCCGAGCTGCTGCTGGTCAACGTCATCGGGATGCCCTACGAGGAGGCCCACGAGGAGGCCTGCCGGTGGGAGCACGTGATGAGCGACTCCGTCGAGCGCAAGGTCTACGAGCTGCTCAACAAGCCGACCCGGTCGCCGTACGGCAACCCGATCCCCGGCCTCGAGGTGCTCGGCCTGCCGGCCGAGGAGCCGCTGGAGAGCAGCTCGACCGTGATCAATGCGGGTGAGCGCAACCTGGCGTTCCCGGGGCTGACCGGCAGTGTCGTGGTGCGCCGGATCTGCGAGAGCGTGCAGACCAACGCCGGGGTGCTGCGCCAGCTGCACGCGGCCGGCATCGACCCGGGTGCGACCGTGACGGTGGCGCAGGAGCGCGACGGTGTGACGATCGACCGCTCCGGCGACAAGATCCGGCTGCCGCGTGAGGTGGCGTCGCGGGTTTTCGTCGACGCCCGCTGAGCCGTCCCGCGTCAGCCGTCGGTGGTGTCCATCGCCTTGGCCAGGTCGAGCAGCTTGGGCGCGAGGTCGTCGACGGCGTCGCGCTGCGCGTCCTTCGGGAAGGTGAAGCGCAGCGTCTGGAGCTGCTCGGCCTCGCTGAGCCAGCCGATCTCGACGGTGGGTCCGTGCCCGCCGGTGGCCTTGGTCACCAGCCGGTAGCCGGCCTTGCCGAGGCCCTTGAGCTTGGTGGCCTTGGCCGGCATGAGCTCCTCGGTGAACAGCTCGGCGTCGGCCTTGGTGCTCTCCACCACGGAGAGCGCGAGGTCCGGCCAGGCGGCGGTCTCGGTCTGCACCACGCAGGTGGACGTGTCGTCGATCTGGTCGGAGGCGGCGATGCTGAAGGCGACGCCCAGCTTCTGCTCGATGAAGGCGTAGTCCCAGAGGATGCAGGCGCCACCGGCCGAGGCGGCGGGCTGCTGCACGACCTGCACCGGAGGCATGGCCGCGGTCTCGTCCTTCTTGTCCGTGCAGCCGGCCGGCAACAGCAGCGCGGCTGCCGCGCCGAGGGCGATGAGACGCGAACGCACGAGGGGTCCTCCCGACTTTCGGGGCACACCGTACTGTGCGCGAGGCTGGGGACGAAAGCCCCAACTCAGGAACGATCAGCGTACGGACAGTGACGACAGCCCCGGGTGCAGCAGGTCCCCCGCTTGGCCAGGAAAGCCGCGGTGAGCACGAAGAGCCCGGTGTCCGGGTCGAGATAACCGGCCTGACCGGCGGCGACCGCGGCGGCGTGCGCGGCCTCGATCCGCGGATCCTTGTCCACCGCTCCACCCTAGCCAGCCGGCGATCACTTGACACCAGGTGTCAAGGAGCGATTGCATACCTGCATGCCGTCGAGGACCGCGCTGATCGAGCAGATCGTCCGGCTGCTCGACATCCGCCTGCTGGACCCGCTGGAGGTCCTGCTCGAAGGCGACGACGCGGTGGAAGCATTGCGCCGGCTCGTGCGGCGTCGCGCCGGGCAGTGGGCGACGCAGCTGCTGGACGGCGACGACACCACCGCGGTGCGAGCGGCCGTACGGCTCATCGCGACGCTGTATCCGGGCGACAGCGCCTTCGACCCTCCGGTCGACTGGTGGCGCACGCCGCTCGGCGGGGTGGTCGCCCGGCGGGTCGGGCATCCGTCCGCGGAATCGGTGTCCTACGCCACGGCCGGAGCCATGCTCGGTATCACCCGCCAAGGTGTGCACGACCTGGTCCGGCGGGGACGGCTGCCGCGCCATCCCGATGGTGGAGTCCCTTCCGCGGCCGTGCGGGACCGGCTGCAGAGCGAGTCTTGAGGAGAGATGTTGTGATCAACGATCGACTGGTCGATGCCGGTGAGCTGCCTGTCGCCGTCCGGGACTTCGGTGGCGAGCAGCCGCCGTTGCTGCTCCTGCACGGCGCCGGCGGCAACCTGGCCATGCTGACCACGCTCGCCCGGGCCCTGCGCCCCCGGCACCGGGTCATCACGCTGGACCTGCGCGGGCACGGGCGCTCCGGCGACGGTCCGTGGTCCTGGGACGCGGCGCTCGGCGACATCGCCGCGGTGACCGTGCAGCTGGAGCTCAACCGGCCCGCGGTGGTCGGACACTCGCTCGGCGGGATGCTGGCCGTGCTGTGGGGGCAGCGGCACCCGGAGACGCCCGGCGTGGTGAGCCTGGACGGCAACCCGCCGCCGACCCGGCCCGGCCAGCTGCCCGGTCTCGACCCGGAGAAAGCGGCGGCAGAGCTGGCCCGGCTCACCACGGTCTTCGACACCATGCACGCCGGGATGGGCCGGACGATCCCGTCGGAGGAGCTCCCGGACCTGGTGGAACGCCAGCAGATGGCGGCCCGGGACATGGGCGCCAACGAGAAGGTGTGGATCGAGGGCTTCCGGCGCAACCTGGTGCACAAGGACGGCGAGACGACCATGCGGCCGTCCGCCGAGACATCCGCGCAACTGCGGGCGCTGATGAACGACCTGGAGCTCGGCCCGGTGTACGCGACCACGCCGGCCCCGACACTGGCCGTGCTGGCCACCCGTGACCTGCCGGAGCAGGAGCCCTTCGCCGACCTGTACGCGGCGCACCGGCGGTATCTCGTGGAGCAGGCCGCGGCGGGTGCCCGGGCCAATCCACGGATGCGGTACCTGCAGCTCGAGGACTCCTCGCACGCGATGGTCATCGAGCAGCCGGAGGTGCTGGCCTCGCTGATCGGCGACTTCCTCAGCGGCGGCCACTGAGGTTTTCGAGTGGGGGGTTGGAGGCGGGCCCGGGGCGGCAGCGGCTCGGGCGAGCGCGGTCAGGAGTTGGGGGCGGTTTCGGATTCCGGGGTTCTGGCCGGCGCGAGGGGCCGGGCCGCGCCCGAGGCGGCCAGGCCCAGGCAGATGGCCGCCACGACCACCAGCAGGGCGCGCAGCACCCCGAAGTGCTCGGCCAGGAAGCCGATCAGGGGCGGTCCCGCCAGGAACGAGCCGTAGCCGATCGAGCCCGCCACCGACACCCGGATCGCCGCCCGCAGCGGGTCGTCGGCTGCCGCGCTCATGCCGATCGGGAAGCCCAGGGACGCCCCCGCACCCCACAGCAGGGCTCCCAGCAGGACCAGCGGCACGCCGACGCCGGACACCACCAGCAGCAGGCCGATCAGGGCCGACAGTGCGGTGCCGCGCAGGACCCGCACCCGGCCCCAGCGTTCGATCGCGTTGCCGCCGAAGAGGCGGGCCAGGGTCATCGCCGAGACGAAGAAGCCGAAGCCGATCGCGCCGACCGTTTCCGTCGCGTGGTAGCCGTCGACCAGGCTGATCGCCAGCCAGTCGTTGGCCGCGCCCTCGGTGAAGCCGAAGCCCAGCATGATCAGGCCGATCAGCAGGGTGCGGGGCTCACGCCAGGCGTCCCGGACCCGGCCGGCCGAGCGCTGCTCCGCCGTGGTCGCGACGTGCGGCAGGAAACGCCGCACGGTCACGATCATCACGACCGTGCCGACGAGCGCAGTGCAGAGCAGTTGCGTGGTGACGCTGACGCCGGCCGCCGCCGCGGCCGCGCTGAGCCCGGCGCCGCCCACGGTGCCCAGGCTGAAGCCGGCGTGGAAGCGGGGCATCAGCGTGCGGCCGAGGCGGCGTTCGACGTCCGCGCCCTCGACGTTCATGGCCACGTCCCAGGTGCTGTTGCCGCCGCCGAGCAGGACCAGGCCGACGCCGGCCAGGGGCACCGAGCCGAGGTAGGTGCCCGCGGCCATGCCGACCAGGCCCAGCATCACGGCCATGCTGCCGAGCAGCACCGATCGGGCCGGGCCGAAGCGCTGCACCAGCGGGCCGGCCAGCGGGATCGCGGCGATGGCCGCCCCGGAGAGGCAGAGCAGCAGCAGGCCCAGCCCGGCGGAGCTCAGACCCAGGTCCTCCCGAACGGCGGGGGCGCGGGCCAGCCAGCCGGCGAAGGCCAGGCCGTTCGTGCCGAAGGTGACGCCGACTGCGACCTTCGCGGACTCGAGGCGGGGACGGTCGGGGGCGGCTGTGGTCACGCCCTCGAACTTAACCGTTAAAGTGGCGAACCGTAAGCCAGTTGATCAGTGATGACGGTCCCGTTGACGGTGCTGATCGTGCGGTCGTAGTCGGGGCCGGGCCGGCGCAGGCGGTAGTGCTCGGTCGAGGTGCCGGTGGCGTGGCGCTGGTCGCGGGGCACGTTCAGGGTCCACGAGGCCTGGCCCGTCCACGTGTCCAGCAGTTCGCGGCCCGGCGTGGTGGCCGCGTCCTCCAGCTTCATGGTGGTGGTGAGGCGGTCCGCGTCGTCGATCGTGATCGCGCCCGTCATGCCGTACCGCCGGCTCGTGGTCGTGGTGGACGGCCGGGACCGGCCGTTGCGGACCGTGACCCCCGCCTTGTCGGTCCAGACAGCGCGCAGCGCGTCGTTGGTCTCGTCGGCGTTCCACGTGTGCGTGGAGGTGGTGGTCACCGTGCGGGCGACGGTCGTGGTGACGCGGCCGTGCGAGGTGTCGACGTAGCCGGTGACCGTGAGGCCATGACCGCCAGTGGTCTTGAGAGTGGGGGCTGTGTACACGGAGTTGTTGATCAGCGGCTGCTCCCGGGTCGCCACCAGACGCCCGGTGACCTGCCTGCTGCCGTGATCACGCCAGGCCAGCAGGGTCGTCGGCACGTCCCAGCCGCTCTGACCGGCGGGCACGCCCAGCACGTTCACCGTGATGGCGTGCGCCTTACCGTCGGTGAGCAGGCCGGCGAACGGGGTCAGGTCGTACCGGATCGGCTGGATGTCAAAAGCGCGCGGCGCCGGCAGGGCATACCAGAGGTACGGGTTGGACCAGCCACCCGTGTAGACGTGCGGGTAGGGCGCCGCGACGCCGGCCAGGGTGCCGTCGATGCGGACCTGAACCTCCCGGTACGGGCCGTTGTCGGCCGGACAGGAGTACGGGACACCGGTGGGCGTGGTCAGATACCAGAACTCCTCGCAGCCGCCGCCGGAGCCGGTGGCGTACACGTCCGCGAAGACCCGCTCGGTGTTACGCGGCAAAATCTGGTCGACGGCCAGCACTTCCGGTCGCGGCGCGGCCCGCCCGCGGTAGAACGTCAGCTTGACGGTCACGTCCAGGACGCCCGTGTAGGTGTCGTCCACCACGTTGCCGATCAGCATCTCGACCGGCTGCGGGCGGGTGAGCAGGGCGGCGTACCCGGTGAGGTCCTTCTCCACCGACCAGCGGATGCCATCCACCGACGGCTCCGGTGTCGAGGTCTTGAAAACCGTCACCCCGCCGATCCTGAGGTAGCCGAGCCGATCGAACTGCCGGCCCGCGACCGCGCCTTCCAGGCGCAGCACGACCTTTTCCCACGGTCCGCGGCAGTCCGGCACATAGGTCGAGGTGTACGGCGTGAAGTCACGGAACTCGGTGTCCACGATGGTCGTGGCGCAGGCGGCACCGGGCGGCACCGCCACGGGTGGGGCGGCGGTCCGCGGATCGTCCCAGTCGGTGCCGAACTCGGCGGGTGGGATGGGCTTCTGCGCTCCTTGTAGGTCCGCCGCGACGGCCGGCGAGCCGGTCAGGATGGTCAGCATTGCTACGGCGGCCGCGAAGATCTTCACGACCCCATCCGATCGGAGACATCGGTGACTGTCAACGCCTGCCTGGCGTCAGGGGCCCGGGACAGGCGGCCCGGCGTCAGCGGGCCGGCGTCAGCGGGCCGGCGTCAGCGGCCCGACGTCAGCGGCCCGACGTCAGCGGGCCGGGGTCAGCGGCGCGGGTAGCGCTCGGCGTAGCGGGTGGGCGGCTCGCCGACCATGGCCGTGAAATCCCGGACGAAGTGCGCCTGGTCGGCGTAGCCCAGCTCGACGGCGAGCCGCACCCAGTCGATGTCCACCCCGGACGCAAGCCGCTCCCCGACCTCGTGCAGCCGGTAGCGGCGGATCACCCACTTCGGGCCGAGGCCGACATACTCGGCGAACAGCCGCTGCAGCCGGCGCACCCCGATCCCGGCCCGGGCCGCGAGCGCGTCGACCCGGGTGAGCTGCGGCTCGGCCTGCACCAGGGCCACGATGGCCGCGGCCTGCTCGGCCAGCGGATCGGGCGCCGGCAGCCGCGCCCGCAGGAATTCCTCGACCAGCTGCTGCTGACCTTGCGGCAGACCCTCGACCTCCTCCTGGTGACCTTGCGGCAAGCCCTCGACCTCCTCCGGCTGACCTTGCGGCAGATCCTCGCCTTCCTCCTGGTGATCTTGCGGCAGGCCTTCGACCTCCTGCTGACTTTGCGGCGGGTCAAGGCCGAACACGGCCTCCTTCTGCCGGCGAAGCGGCAGGCCCGGGCCGCCCACGGCCTCCTTCTGCCCGCCAAGCGGCAGGCCCGAGCCGCCCACGGCCTCCTTCTGCCCGCCAAGCGGCAGGCCCGAGCCGCCCACGGCCTCCTTCTCCCCGCCAAGCGGCAAGCCAGGGCCGAACACGGCTGAGGCCGGGAGCGTACGGCCGGTGATCGTGGCGACGCTCGCGCCCAGGAACGGGCGGAAGCAGCCCGGGCGGAACGTCACCCCGAAGACCCGGCCGCGGCCTTCGAGGACCCGGACGACATGCCCGCGCTCCGGGCCGCGGACGACCGCGTCGCCGTCGCGGAAGGTCAACTGCACGTTCGGGTACGGGACGATTTTCTGCTCGTACGGCTGCTGCCCGCACAGGTCCCACTCCGCGGCCCAGTAGCCGGCGACGAAAGGGGACAGATCCGCGGCCGGGACGCCGTACCAGTGGCGTTGGAAGGTGGCCCACGCACCGCGGAGCTCGCGCGCATCCCGGACCATGACCGCAGCCTAGCGTCGCGTTTTTTCAAGACGGCGGCGCGCGCGGCGCCTATCGTCGGCGCTCATGCGGGAACACGAACTCATCGCCCTGGCGGCTCCCCCGACGGTGGCCGTCCTGCGGGGCATCCGGCCCGACCAGCTCACCGCCCCGACACCGTGCTCGGAGTACGACGTCCGGGGCCTGATCGACCACCTGGTGCACTGGGGGCCGAGCCTGGCCCGGGCCAGCCGGCACTCCGACGGCGAGCCGCGACCGGGCGGCGACCCGGTGGAACGGCAGCTCGAGATGCTTGTGGAGGCCTGGTCGGTGCCGGACGCGTGGCAGGGCATGACCACGATGGGCGGCCCGCACGAACTGCCGGCCCGGATGATCGGCGCGATGGCGATCGGCGAGGTGGTCGTGCACGGCTGGGACCTGGCCCGGGCCACCGGCCAGCCGGCCGGCTGGGATGAGGCGCTGCTGGACTTCCTGTACGAGGAGGTGGCCAAGACGGCCGAGCTGGGGCGGGAGATGCAGGCGTACGGGGAGGAGGTGCCGGTGCCGCGGACGGCGCCGGTGCTGGACCGGATGCTGGGGCTGACCGGCCGCGACCCGCGCTGGACACCGAAGCAGTAGCCGCGCCGCAGTGAAAGGGAGCCGGACCGCGAGGTCCGGCTCCCTTTACGCCTAGCTCATTGCCTTGAGGTCAGCTGCAGCCCGAGGTCGAGCCGCAGCCCTCGCAGACGTAGCAGCTGCCGGCCGGGCGCATCTTCGTGCCGCAGGTGAAGCACAGCGGTGCGTCGGCCGACGTGCCCAGCACCACTTCGAGCAGCTCCGTCGAGGAGCCCACCGGGGACGGCGCGCTCTTCTCGGCGTCGGCCGCGGGGATCGTCGCCGTCGGGGACGATGCGGCACCGACCGGGGCGGAGACCGGCGCGGACGCCGCCATGCCGGCCAGGTCGACGCCCGATGCCTCGGCCGCGGCTTCGGCCTGGATCTGCGCCGCGCGCTCCTTGGCGGTGAAGATGCCCAGCTCGGCGCGGGCGTCGTAGGACAGGAAGTCCAGGGCCAGGCGACGGAAGATGTAGTCCATCACCGAGGCGGCCATCCGGACGTCCGGGTCGTCGGTCATGCCGGCCGGCTCGAAGCGCATGTTCGTGAACTTGCTGACGAACGTCTCGAGCGGGACGCCGTACTGCAGCCCTATCGAGATCGCCACCGAGAAGGCGTCCATGACCCCGGCCAGGGTCGAGCCCTGCTTCGACATCTTCAGGAAGACCTCGCCGAGGCCGTCGTCCGGGTAGGACGACGCGGTGAGGTAGCCCTCGGCTCCGCCGACCGAGAAGGAGACCGTCTCCGACGGGCGCTTCTTCGGCAGGCGCTTGCGGACCGGGCGGTACTCGACGACCTTCTCCACGACCGGCTCCACCTCGGCGGCAGGCGTCTCGGCGGTCACCTTCGGCTTGGCCGCCGACAGCGGCTGGCCCACCTTGCAGTTGTCGCGGTAGATCGCGAGCGCCTTGAGGCCAAGCTTCCAGCCCTGGTAGTGGACGTTCTCGATGTCCTCGACGGTCGCCGACTCCGGCATGTTGATCGTCTTGGAGATCGCGCCGGAGATGAACGGCTGCACCGCGGCCATCATCCGCACGTGGCCCATGGGGGCGATGGACCGCTCGCCCATGGCGCAGTCGAAGACCGCGTAGTGCTCCGGCTTGAGGCCGGGGGCGTCGACCACGATGCCGTGGTCGGCGATGTGCTCGACGATCGCCTCGACCTGCTCCTCGGGGTAGCCGAGGCTGCGCAGCGCGCGCGGGACCGTCTGGTTGACGATCTGCATCGAGCCGCCGCCGACGAGCTTCTTGAACTTGACCAGGGCCAGGTCGGGCTCGACGCCGGTGGTGTCACAGTCCATCATCAGGCCGATGGTGCCGGTCGGCGCGAGCACGGAGGCCTGGGCGTTGCGCCAGCCGTTCTTGTCACCGATCTTGTTGCCGTTCTGCCACTGCTTGGTGGCCTCCCGGACGATCGCGGTGGCGACGGTGCCCGACGGGCGGATCTCGTCGTTGGCCGCGGCGTGCTTGCGCATGACGCGCTTGTGGGCGTCGGCGTTGCGGGCGTACCCGTCGTACGCGCCGACGACGCCGGCGATCTCGGCCGAGCGGCGGTACGCCGTGCCGGTCATCAGCGACGTGATGGCGGCGGCGACACTGCGGCCCGACTCCGAGTCGTACGGGTGGCCGGTCGCCATCAGCAGGGCGCCCAGGTTCGCGTACCCGATGCCGAGCTGGCGGTAGGCCCGCGTGGTCTCGCCGATCTTCTGGGTCGGGAAATCTGCGAAGCAGATCGAGATGTCCATCGCGGTGATGACGAACTCGACGCTCTTGACGAACTTCTCGATCTCGAAGCCGCCGTCGGCCTTGAGGAACTTCATCAGGTTGAGCGAGGCCAGGTTGCAGGACGAGTCGTCCAGCGACATGTACTCCGAACACGGGTTGGACGCGGTGATGCGGCCGGTCTCCGGGTTGGTGTGCCAGTCGTTGATCGTGTCGTCGTACTGCAGGCCGGGGTCGGCGCACTCCCAGGCGGCCTTGGCGATCTCGGTGAACAGCTTCTTGGCGTCGATGCTCTCGATCGTCTCGCCGTGCAGCCGGCCGCGCAGATCGAAGGTCGTGCCCTCCTCGACCGCGCGCATGAACTCGTCGCTGACCCGGACCGAGTTGTTGGCGTTCTGGTACTGCACCGAGACGATGTCGCTGCCGCCGAGGTCCATGTCGAACCCGGCGTCGCGCAGGGCCCGGATCTTGTCCTCCTCGCGGGCCTTGGTGGTGACGAACTCCTCGATGTCGGGGTGGTCGACGTCGAGGATCACCATCTTGGCCGCGCGGCGGGTCGCGCCACCGGACTTGATCGTGCCGGCGCTGGCGTCGGCGCCGCGCATGAAGCTGACCGGGCCGCTGGCCGTGCCGCCGGAGGAGAGCAGTTCCTTGGAGGAGCGGATGCGGGAGAGGTTGACGCCGGAGCCGGAGCCGCCCTTGAAGATCAGCCCCTCTTCCTTGTACCAGTCCAGGATCGAGTCCATCGAGTCGTCCACAGACAGGATGAAGCAGGCGCTGACCTGCTGCGGCGAGGCGGTGCCGACGTTGAACCAGACCGGCGAGTTGAAGCTGAACACCTGGTGCAGCAGCATCCAGGTCAGCTCGTGCTCGAAGATCTCCGCGTCGCCCGGGTTGGCGAAGTAGCCGTAGTCCTCGCCCGCCTTGCGGTAGGTCTTGACGACCCGGTCGATCAGCTGCTTGAGCGACCACTCGCGGGTATCCGTGCCGACCGCACCCCGGAAGTACTTGGTGGTGACGATGTTGGCCGCGTTGACGCTCCAGGTGGTGGGGTACTCGACCCCGCGCTGCTCGAAGTTGATCGAGCCGTCCCGCCAGTTCGTCATGACGACGTCGCGGCGTTCCCACTCCACCTCGTCGTACGGGTGGACGCCCTCGGTCGTCCAGACGCGCTCGATCCGCAGCCCCCCGACCGCGGCGCCCCCGTTGCTCGCGCGACTGCGCTGCCTGCCTGCTGTCATACCGTCACCGGCCATTTCGTGCTCCCCCTCGATAGATCGCAGCTTCCCCACCGCGATCCGCTTACCGACATTCGGGCACGGCTGTCGCCATGCCTTGGATAAAAGGCTTATTTGGTACGGGTTTCCGTCCATTTGGCCGGACGTCCACCGCTGGGCCGGGCGGGCACCGTGTGCCGGGATCCCGCCGCCGCCTCGCGCAGATCGGCGAGCTCACGTTCGAAGTCCTCGAGCGAGTCGAAGGACTTGTAGACGCTCGCGAAGCGCAGATAGGCGACCTGGTCGAGCTCCCGCAGCGGCGACAGGATGGCCAGACCCACGTCGTGGCTGGGCACCTCGGCCGCGCCCTTGGCCCGGACGGTCTCCTCGACCTTCTGCGCGAGCAGCGCGATCGAGTCCTCGTCGACGGGCCGGCCCTGACAGGCCTTGCGGACACCGCTCATGATCTTGGTCCGGCTGAAAGGCTCGGTGACGCCGTTGCGCTTCACGATCGCGAGCACGGCCTCCTCGACCGTGGTGAAGCGCTTGCCGCACTCCGGGCACGACCGGCGACGACGAATCAGCTGACCGTCGTCGGCCTCACGCGAGTCGACCACACGTGAGTCGGCGTGCCGGCAATACGGACACCGCACCGAGATCCCCCTGTCGCCGGGCGCTGCCACCCAGGTCGCCGGAGCCGTCGCGGAACCGTCGTCCAGGCACGCCGAATGACAGCCGCGGAAGCGGTGAGAACCGCCTTGTGGCTGTGGACGAACCTGTGGATGACGGGGTTGCCCGACCCCAACCTGTGGATGACTTACACCCTTGTAACTACTAGATGTTGGGGTTGACGTTATGCCGCTGCGGACGTCGATGCAAGTTCACCGGCGCGTCGGCGCGCCGCTTTTTCTACCTCAACACGAGGGGTGCCGCACCGGTCACGGCCAGCACCGGAACAACATGATCAACGCAGTGGATCAACGCGTCCGGGGAACCACGAGAGTGTCACCGGCGTGGATGGCGATCTCGTCGTCACCGAGACCGTTGAGCCGGCGGATCTCGGCCACCACGGCATGCGGGCTGCGACCCGGGTCGGTGCGGGCGGCGATGTCCCACAGCGTGTCGTCGGACTGGACCACGACGGTGGGCGCGGGACCGGACGGGGGATTCTCGGCCCGGGAAGCTGTGGTCCACAACACGGCGCTCGCCAAGGACGCGAGAAGAATGAAGAAGGCCAGCACGACGACGCGACCCCGCCGGGTCAACCGCAACGGGGCCGGCTCATCGACCCGCCGCATACCAGTGACCACCACGGCATATTCCTTTCTCCGCATACGTCCCTCGGACAAGCGTTCGATCGAACGCCCGTACGACGGTCTATCAGAACAGACGTACGGAAGTCGAGCACTTCCGAGCGACACGCCGCGAGAAAGTCGTACAGATGTTTGAATATGTCGTACCCCGCAGTTACGGTTCTCGGTCAAGAGGGGTCAGCCGGGCACAAGTCCATCCCCACGGGCGAATGTCCGGCTCCGCGAGCGCACCACGTGCCGATGAGGCACTGGCCGACAGGGAGGGCCAACGTGTCGACCGACGACCGGACGAGCCGGCAACACCAGAATGACTCGAAGCCAGAGGCCGCCAATACCAAGGCGGCGATGCGCCGGCGCACGCCGTCCCGGGCCCGCAGCGGTGACGCGCCGCAGCTGCGCAGTGTGACGCCGGTGGTCAGCCAGTTCCCCGATCTGGTCACCGCGGACCTGACCGCACGCCAGCGCCGGATCCTCGAGTTCATCCGCGACTGGGTGGAACGCTACGGCTACCCGCCGAGCGTCCGCGAGATCGGCGAGGCTGTGGGTCTGGTGTCGCCGTCAAGCGTGGCTTACCAGCTGAAGGAGCTGGAAAAGAAGGGCTTCCTGCGCCGCGACCCGAACAGGCCGCGTGCCGTGGACGTGCGCGCGCCCAGCGAGATGGTCGACGACGAGGCGCTGCGGTCCGCGCGGCCGACCCCGGCGTACGTGCCGCTGCTGGGCCGGATCGCCGCCGGTGGACCGATCCTGGCCGAGCAGGCGGTGGAGGAGTTCTTCCCGCTCCCCCGCGAACTGGTCGGCGAAGGCGACGTCTTCATGCTCGAGGTCAAGGGCGACTCGATGATCGACGCAGCCATCTGCAACGGCGACTGGGTGGTGGTCCGCCAGCAACCGACGGCGAACGTGGGCGACATCGTGGCGGCGATGATCGACGGCGAGGCGACGGTCAAGAGCTACCGGCAGCGGGACGGGCATGTGTGGCTGATGCCGGCCAATCCGGCGTTCGACCCGATTCCGGGGGATGACGCTACGGTGATGGGTCGCGTGGTCGCTGTTCTCCGGCGGGTCTGACGGGGTTCCGCCGAGCGGCCGGCCGGGGTCTGAGCACGCCGCTGCGCGCGTTCATCAGGAAGATGAAGAAGGCGATGCTGAAGCCGAGGGCGATCTTGG
>NZ_JBEZGQ010000045.1:0-19360 GCF_040650095.1 Actinoplanes sp. NPDC048791
CAGCACCGCGCGGTCGCCCGCCGCGGCGCGCGCCTCCGCCGCGCAGGCGGCGACATCGGAGAAGAACCGGGTGTCGCCGGGCGGTTCGTCACCCTCGTCGATGTGCCGGGTCAGGACATTGATCCGTACGCCGTCATGGTGATCGCCCTGCCAACGGTCGGCGAGCTCGAAGGTACGCCGTCCCGCGATCACCGCCCCGGTCGCCATGGCCTCCTGGAATACCCGGCCACTGGGCCCGTCGGACATGCGGTCGTCGAGCCAGTTGAACAGCCGCCCGCCGTTGCGGCCCAGGCCCACGCCTTTCCGGTCGTCCGGCCCGGTGATGAAACCGTCGAGCGACATGGACATGTAGAGCCGGATCGGGCCGCTCATCCTCGCCTCACCTCGTAGCGCAGGTGCAGGGTCTTCGGCGCTTCCAACGTCCGGACCAGGTCGAGTTCGATGTGGTCGGCCGGCAGACCCTCGAACAGCAGCCGGCCCTGGCCGAGGAGGACCGGCATGAGCTGGATCTCGATCACGTCGAGCAGTCCGGCCTTCAGGCACTCCTGGGCGGTGTAGGCACCGTGCATCATGACGTCCCGGCCGTTCGCAGCCGCCTTGGCCTGCTCCACGCACGCCGCGATGCCCTCGGTCACGTAGTGCACCCGCTCGTACGGGTTGTCGGCCGGAGCCCGGTGGGTGGGCACGAAGATCGGCACCCCGTCGTGATGGTCGCCGCCCCAGTAACCGGCGAAGTCACCGGTCCGCCGCCCGGTGATGACGGCGCCGGTCGCCATCGACTCGTCGAACACGATCCGGCTGGCGCTGCTGCTCGGCCGGAACTCGTCGATCGTGGGTCCGGGGCCGAGCCACTCCATCAGCCGCATGCCGCCCTCACCGGCCGGACTCTGCTCGTTGTCGCCGGGGCCGGTGATGAATCCGTCCAGCGACATCGCCATGTACAGGATGATCCGTGTCATGACTCGAGGCTAGGCACGCTCTCGGCTGCCGCCTTGAACGAATCCGGCATCCTGACGACAGCACGGCGTACGCGATCCACCGCTTCTCCGCCAAGAGTTACGGACGGTTGTAGAGACACCATTGGTTCAGCTCGCGAAGGGCCCGGGCATAGGCCCGCACCGTGGTCCGCGCGGTCAGCCCCGCTGTCGCCACGTGTTCGAGTGCCAGCCGCTCGGCGTCAGCCGGGTCCGTCGGCGGCCGGGGCACCGTGAAGCCGTTGGCCAGTCCGATCGTGGTCGGGGCGGCGCCGTACCGCTCGTGCCATCGGCGGGCTACGGCCAGCAGCAGGTCGCCCGGGGTGCCCCACCCGCCGTACGGATCCAGGTAGGCGAAGGCGGCCCACGGCTCCGGACGGGGCAGGATGACCAGCAGTTCCGGATCCCCGTACCCGGTCACGTCGTAGCCGTCGAGGAAGTAGCCCTCGTCGCCGGTGCCCAGCAACTCCTGGTCGGGGTGGTTGAAACTGTGCAGGCGGCCCAGTTCGGCATCAACGTCGGCGGTCCGGGCCCAGGCGATCAGGTCGCTCGGGCTGCGGTCGTGGTGGAAGTCGGGATCCAGGACCGCGTCGCTTTCGAAAGCCAGCACGGGATTGTGGTCCGGGAGGGCGGCGCGTGCGGCGTGCAGCAACTGCTGGGCGTCGCCGGCCGGGCGGACCACGATCACCGTCTCGTCGTGGATGCGTACCTGTTGCGCCGGAAGGTTCTCGAGCCCGGCGGCTCGAAGGATCTTGTCCACCACGTCAAGGTAGCCAAGGACCGCGATGGTCGGTCCGCCGAGACGTCAGAACGGCCAGACCAGCGGGATGACACCGACGGCGACCACCAGCCACAACGCCATCACGGGCAGGCCGAGCTTCCAGTAGTCACCGAACCGGTAACCGCCCGGACCCATCACCATCATGTTCGCCGGGGTGGCGATCGGGGTGAGGAACGACGCCGCGCCGGCCACCGCGATCAGCATGAGCACCGGCTGGGGTGACACCCCGGTCTCCACCGCCGCGCTCAGCGCCACCGGCACGAGGATCAGGGCCGTCGCCGTATTGCTGATCACCTGGCCGAGCGCGGCCGTGAGCAGGAAAAGGCCGACCAGCAGGAGGTACGGACGCCCGGCGCCCACCGCGTCGATGAGGACACCCGCGATCAGGTCGGCCGCGCCCGTCTCCTTGATGGCGGTGGACAGCGGAATCAGCCCGCCGATGAGTACCACGGTCTGCCAGGAGACGGATCGGTAGGCCTGCTGAACAGTGACGACGCGCAGCACGACCATCGTCGTGGCCGCCAGCAACCCGGCGATCGCAGCCGGGACGATGCCGAACGCGAGCAGCACCACCATGCCGGCCAGCACCACCAGGGCCCGCTTCGCCCGGGGGCCCATCGCCACGGCCTGGCGCCGGATGAGGTCCGGCGAGTCGACGACCAGGACGTCGCGGTCCTCGCTCAAAGCGTCGATCACGGCCCAGGTGCCGTGCAGGAGCAGGGTGTCGCCTTCCGCGAGCTGGGTGTGCCGGGGTCCGCGATCGCGCCCGTACCGCTGGACCGCGAGCACGACGAGGTCGGGCCCGCGCAGCATGCCGGGGTAGGCGGTCTCACCGACCAGCGGCGAGCGCGGCGGGATGACCACCTCGACCACACCGAGTTCCCGGCTCAGCAGGCCGCCACCGCCGGCCGGCGCCGCTCGCAGGCCGACGGTGAGGACCTGGTCGACGACGAGCCGGCTGACCTGCTCGGACGGTCCGGCGACGACGAGGATGTCGTCGGTGCGCAGCCGGCCCCGGACCAGGGTTGTGGGTTCGTCGGGTGACTGGGAGGCGATCAGCGTCAGCCCGGGATACGCCGTGAGGTCGAGCCCGTCGGATGCGGTGCCGGCCAGCGGTGAGCCCTCCCGGATGCGGAGGCGGTAGACGCCGTCGGTGAGGTCGTAGTGGTCGGCCAGGGTCTGGGCATGTTCGGCGAGATTCGGTGGCACGTCGCGGGAGACCCGGAACGGCAGCACGCGCGGACCGAGCACGACTGCCAGCAGGACGGTGCCGGCCAGCAACGGCACGCCGACGACGGCATAGCTGAAGAAGCCGAAACCGGTCGTGCCGGCGTCGCGGGCGGCATCGGAGACGATGACGTTGACCGGACTTCCGGTCAACGCCAGCAGAGACCCGGCGTGCGCGGCGAACGCCACCGGAAGCAGCATCTGCGACGGTGCTGCCTTCACCCGGGCGGCCAGCACGATGACCATCGGCAGCACCGCGGCCACCGCGCCGTTGGGTGTGATCAACGCGGTCAACACCGCGCAGAGCACCATCACGGCGACCTGGAGCCGGACGCGGTTCCCACCGACCCGGCGGGTGAGCGCCTGGCCGGCCCAGGTGGTGATACCCGCCGCGTCGATGCCCTCGCTCACGACGAACAGCGAGGCGATGAACACGACCACCGGATCCCCGAATCCGGCGAGGGCGGTTTCGGCGTCCAGGATCCCGGTCGCGTACAGGGTGAGTGCGGTCAGGATGGCCACCGCGCCCACGGGTAGCCGGTTCCAGACGAACACGGCGATGACGGCGGCCAGGACGAGCAGGCTTGTCACGGCTGGATCCACCGTCGTCACCTCCCTGGGTCAGCCGTGCAGGACGCGGGCCTTCTGCACCTCGAACTCGGCCTCGGTGAGCACGCCCGCGTCGCGCAGCCGTCCCAGCTCGGTGAGCTGCGCGATCATTGCCGCGGTGTCGCGGGCCGGTGCCTCCTGCACCGGGGCGGACGGCGGCGCGGCCGTCTGCTGGGCCCACCGGCCCTGCTGCCGGGCGGCGACCCGGCCGTGTACGTGTGAGGCCGTACCCGCGATGACGGCAGTACGCGCGGCCCTTCGCAACAGTCCCATGGCGGCAGCTTTCTTCTCAGGCGCGATTGAGCGCGTCGTCGAGTTCGTGCAGGGGCACGGCACCTGTGGTGAGGACCGAAGCATCCGCCCGGCGCAGGTCGGCGGCGAGAGCGACGAGCCACTCGTTCTCGTAGATGACGATGGCCGCCAGGCTGCCGGGTTCGATGATGTCGCCGACGTGTTCGACGTCGTCGGCATCGAGGAGCCCGGAGGACGATCCCAGGAAGTCGGACAGGTCGCCGTCGGCGGCCGCGACGGCGTCGGCCTGGTCGATGAGTGCGACGGTTCCGTCGGCGCCTCGGGCCACGAACTCCAGATCGAGCACCCGGATCAGGTCCTGCCGGGCGAGCCGGCGCAGGGTGTCGAAGGCGCCGGCGTCGGCGTGCCCACTGGCGAACGTGAGGATGAGGTAGTCGATCGGGCCGGTCTCGTCGGTGGTTGCTGTCTCGGCGACGGATGACTGAGCCATGCGGACCTCCGGTTGCGATGAGCGGTCAGGTGACCGCGGCGGCGACACCGAGGACGACGCAGATGAGGACGAACGACACGCCCAGGAACGGCCCGATGAAGCGCAGGAAGCGGTTGTAGCCGACACCGGCGATCGCCAGACCGCCGACGACCACGGCGTTGGTGGGAGCGAACAGCAACATCCAGCCGTGCCCCATCTGGAACGCGGTGATCACGGTGGCGCGATCGACCCCGGCGAAGTCACCCAGCGGGGCCAGTAGCGGCATCGCCAGGGTGGCGTGTCCCGAGGAGGACGGGATGAGGAACGCGAGCGGCATGTTGACCACGGCGACCAGAATCGCGAAGCCGCTGGACGAGGCGCCGTCGACCGCACGTTCCATGTAGTGCAGCACTGTGTCCAGGGTCTGGGTGTTGGTCATGATGACCGCCACCCCGCGGGCCAGCGCGATGACGATGGCGGGACCGATCATGTCGGCCATCCCCCGCTGGATCAGGGTGATGATCCTGCCCTCCCCCATCCGGGCGACGATCCCGACGACGACCGCGGCGAGGAAGAAGAGCATCGCCAGCTGCGGGAACCACCAGTTCAGCTCGAACCAGTACGGCGCGGCAGCGGTCTCGTGGGTCAGCTCGTCCTCGGCCGGCCCGGTGCTGCCGCCGAACAGGCTCGACCACGGGATCACCGAGAAGATCAGCAGACCGAACGTGAGTCCGGTGATGGCCAGGACCCATCGCTGGGTTCTCGACAGCCGGTCGGGCAGCGCCTCGCCGGGTTCCGCCAGGGCCGCTTGCCGTGCCGTGTCGTCCTCGGTGACCAGCGACCGGGTCGGATCCAGCCGTACCCGCCGGGCGTAGCGCAGCACGTATCCGATGGCGAGCCCGGTGAGCAGCACCCAGAGCACGACCCGCAGCACGATGCCGTCTCCGATGGAGACACCGGCCTCGCCGGAGGCCACCCCGATGGAGAACGGGTTGACCGTCGAAGCCATGTTGCCGATCAGGGCGCTGAGCAGGATGGTGCCGACGGCCACCATCCGGTCGTAGCCGAGGGCGGTGATCAACGGGATGAGCAGGGCGTAGAAGCCGAAGGTCTCGACCGAGAACCCCATCGTGGAACCGAGCAGGGAGAACAGGGTCATGATCACGACGATGAGCAGCCAGCCGCGCTTGCGCATCCTCGTGGCCAGCTGACTGACCGCCACCTCCAGGCTCCGGGTGGCGAAGCTGACCGAGATGAACGCGCCGAGGGCGAGGATGAACACGACCACGCCGATCGAGCCGAACAGCTGTCCGAGGTTGTCGGTGTCGACGAAACCGTCGACGGCCTCCTGCACGCCGTAGACGCCGTTGATGGGCGAGAGGATCAGCTGCTGGACCCGCTCGCCGAAGGAGAGCGGCGAGTCGATCTGTTGATAGGTTCCGGCGATCGGTGAGCCGTCCTCGGCCGTGCTGTACTGCCCCGACGGGATGAGCAGCGCCGCGAGCCAGACCAGCACCGTGACGATGGCCAGGACGGTGACCGCGCCGGGGAACTGGAACGACCGGCGCTTCCGGCCCGGCGGTTCGGGCGGTGGCTTGTCGGTTGCCGCCACGTCTGTCGCGTGGTCGGCCGGGTCGTCGCGATCGGTCTTCACGGCGCACCGCCGGCGCGACGGGCGTATTCGACGAAGAACGTGGCTTTCGCGAGCACCGCCTTGGCGAACTCGTCCAGCAGGACGCGTTCGTTGGGGGCGTGGATGTTGGCATAGCTGTCGGTGGCCCCGAACAACAGCATCTCGGCTGCCGGGACGGCCTGGTGCAGCGCCATGACCAAGGGGATCGATCCGCCGCCGGCCATGGTTTGCGGTTCGGCGTTCCAGGCCGCGCGCAGGGCGGCCGTCGCGGCGTCGTACCCGGGCCCGTTCAGGGTCGCGGCGAAGCCGTTCCCTGTCTCCCCGGCGGTGACGACCGCCTCGATGCCGAACGGGCGTTGGGCGCTCAGGAATCGCACCAGCGCGGCTTGTGCCTCGGCCGCGTCCTGTTCCGGATGCACGCGCAGATTGAGGACAGCACGGCAGAATGCCGCGACCGCGTTCATCGGGGCAGCCGTCGACGGCGCGTCGAGAGCGATGACGGTGACGGCCGGGCCTGACCAGATGCGCTCGCCGAGCCCGCCGGTGCCCATCGTCGCCGTTCCGGGCTCGATCTCGGCCAGTTCCCGGAACTCCTCGTCGGTGTACGTGGCCCCGGTCCACTCCGTGCGGCGCAGACCCGGCACCACCACATCACCCTGCGCGTCGTGCAGGGAGGCCAGCAGGTGGATCATCGCGATGCGGGCGTCCGGTGCCGCTCCCCCGTACTGGCCGCTGTGCTTGTCGCCCGCCAGGGTGCGGATCTCGACGTCCACCTGGGCGGAGCCGCGCAGGGCGACGGTCAGGGTGGGCGTGCCCGGCCGGACGCTGCCGACATCCGCGATGATCATGGCGTCGGCGCGGAACAGCTCCGGTGCGGACGGCGGGTACGTGTCGAACGGGCTACCTACTTCCTCCTGCCCCTCGATGATGACCTTCACACCGACGGGGGGACGGCCGCCGAACACCTTCAGCGCGCCGATGATGCTCATGACGTTGGCCTTGGAGTCGGCGGTGCCCCGGCCGTACAGGGCGCCGTCCTTCTCCACCGCCTCGAACGGCGGGGTGTGCCAGAGCGATTCGTCCCCGGCCGGCACGACGTCGTAGTGGGTGTAGAGAAGGACGGTCGGCGCGCCGGGCGGTGCCGCGACCTCGGCCACCACGACCGGCGCGGTCTTGCCCTCGATCGTCAACGACTCGATGGCGACGACCCCCGCGTCGCGCAACCGGTCGATCACGAAGTCATGGGCGGCGAGCAGAGGCTCCGCGGGGAATCCGGCGGAGGCCACCGACGGAATGCTGGTCAGCCGCTTGAGGTCCTCGACGAGGCCGGGCATGAGCTCCGCGACACGCACGGGCAAACCGGGATCGACATGGCGGGTTCTCGGTGCGATGTCCATGGTGTTCTCTCCCTTCGATTCAGACTTCAGGGCCTGGCGAGTTCCTCCTGTCCGACGAACCGCGGACCAGCGCGGCATCGCCCAGTTGCAGCAGCTTCTGCTGCGCCGGCTGGATCGGTGGTCACAGCTTGGCGATCCGGTGGTGCCCTGCCCTCACCCGTACGGGGTGAATGTGCTCCGTACCGACCTCCTCGGCGGCGGGAACTCTCCCGCCCCGCGGTGAGGGGTCAGGCGGTCAGGCAGGTAACGGCCGCGGCCGGCCGAGGAGGATCAACGACGCGCCGTCGACAACCAGTTGGATGCCGAGCACCGTGCCGACCAGCCACAGGGCCGAGGCCGGCCATTGGGTGAAAACCAGCAATCCGAGCGCCAGGCTCAGCGATCCGGTGATCACCAGGGCCATGCGCGCCTCGGGCTGCTGGACCGCGGCGGCCAGCCGAGTGATCCCGGTGACGAACATGGCCGCACCGATGGCCAGCGACAGGACGATCAGGGTGGCATCGGGGTGGCGGAGGAAAACGCTTCCGGCGACGACGGAAAGGATGCCGCCGAGCATGCCGATCCAGAAGCCGCCCCGGCCGAGGAGCAGCAACGAGGTGCTGATCTCGACCGCGCCGCCGGCCACCAGTAGCCAGCCCAGGAACAGCGTGGAGAAGGTGCTCGCCGCGGCGACATCGCCGAGGACCACAATCCCGGTACCGGCCAGGATTCCCCCGACCAGGACGTCGGACCAGGTGCGGGAGTTCCGGACTTCGGCGTATCGCAGAGTCGCGGGTTCGGCCGTACCGTCGCTCGATTCCGTACTCGACATGATAACCCTCTCCCGCGTTCGTCGACGGGCGGCGGGGTACCGATCCGCTCGGGCGCAACGCTAGGCCGCAGATCTCCGAACGGTCTCACCCGGACGGGGTGAGCGACCCGGCCCATCCACCGGCCGGACAGGACCGGCCGGCCGGCCCTGCTGTCGTCGAATCACCCTTGGCGGGCGACGCCGCGAAGCGGGACGCATGGCGACAATGACCGCGGACACCCGAGGAGGCACCATGTCCGAACTGATCGTCGTCGGTCATGACGACCACGACACGGCCATGAAGACGGACGAGCGCGCGAAGGGCTCGCGACGGTCTGACCTGACCGGTTGCCGCCGTTCGTTCCCTGCCCGGAACGGCGAGACGGTCACGGATGCGACATGACAGCGTTGCTGAGTTCCCTTACCGAGGCGGAGCTGTCGCTGCTCCGGGAGACCGAGCAGGCACGGCTCGCCGAGCTGGAGGAGGACGCACTCGTCGAGTTGCACACCCGGATACGCCGAGCACGCAACAAGCACGTCAAGGTGTACCGACGGCAGGCCGCCGCCCTGGTCGGTGAGGTCGGTGGCCGCGGAAAGGCCAGGCCGAAGAACACCCGTAAGCGGGCCAAGGCGGAAGTGTTCGAGGAAGCTCTGGCCACGGTGAGTCAGCACCTGGCCGCAGCGGCGCGCGTCAGCGCGGAGGCGTTGCGGGCCGAACGAGTTGCCGAGGACCGGCAGGAGCAGCGAGCGCCGTCGCCGCCGCGCTCGAAGTCGCGGCCCGGGACCGTCCTCGGGCCCCAGCGAACCGACCGCCGCCCGGACTCTCCGGACCTGCGCAAGAGGCACGCATCCACCAGGGCCACCGGCGCGCGGCGACAGGCCCGCCGGGACTCGCGCTGACCCCGCCCGGCCGGGGCTGCGGCCGGCCCACCGTGCCAGAGGAGAGGTCATGGCAACGCCTGACGTACCTGCACGCACGACCGTCGGATTCCGTACGTTCGTGGCCTGCGCGCTCGGGATCGCCCTGGTCGCCGGCCTGGTCGGCGGGCTGATCGGGCACCTCGCAACCGGCCTGGAGGATCCGGAGGCGACCCCGGTCGCCGCCGCGACGTCCACCCACTGCAATGCGGAAACCGTCGCCGACACCGTTCTTCCGGCAGTGGTCACCCTGGCGGTCCGGGGCAGTTCCTCCGCGGGCAACGGGAGCGGACAGGTGATCCGCGACGGCGGCTACATCCTGACCAACGACCACGTCATCGCTCCGGCCGTCGCGGGCGGTATCGACGTGTTGTTCGCCGGCGGACAGTCCGGGCCCGCCACGGTGATCGGCCGCGCCGGCGCCCTGGACCTGGCCGTGGTCAAGGTCCGTCCGCCGGCCGGGCTGCCGGTGATCACCATCGGCCGATCGAAGACGTTGCGGGTGGGTCAGCCGGTCGTGGCACTCGGTTCGCCGCTCGGACTGAGCGGAACCGTCACGAGCGGGATCATCAGTGCGCTGGGACGTGACGTGCCACTGCCGGCCGAGGGTGGCAGAACGGCGATCGTGCCCGGCGCGATCCAGACCGACGCGGCCATCAATCCGGGCAACTCCGGCGGCGCCCTGGTCGACTGCGCCGGTCGCCTCGTGGGTGTCAACACTGCCATCGCGACAGTGCCCAACGCCGTGGGCGAGGCCGGCGGCGGCAGTGTGGGCATCGGATTCGCCATTCCGGTCGATCTGGCGACCATGGTGGCCGACCAGCTCATCGCCGATGGACGGTTCACCCCGGCCTACGCGGGGATCTCCGTCGCGCCGCTCCCGTCCGGCGCGGCCGACCGGTTCGGCGTCACCGGCGGCCTGTACGTGCAGGCCGTGACCCCGTCCGGGCCGGCCGCCCGGGCCGGCCTGCGTACCGGCGACATCATCACCCAGGTCGGCGGCGCTGCGGTTTCCAGCCCGGACGATCTCGTCCTGCGGACCCTCACCAGACGCGTCGGCGACCCGCTCGTCGTCGACTACGTCCGAGGTGGGCGCGCCGGCAGTACGACGGTGACCCTCGGCGAGCGGCCGTGAGCGCGTAAGGCTGCCGCCCCTTGACAGATCCGCCGAGGATATCGATTATCAATACATCGATAATCGATAAGGAGATGGGTCATGGTCGCGCGCCACCGCCCGTTCGCCCGCATCCGCAGCTTTCTCTGGGTGCTGATACTGACCGACGTCGTGGCCATTCTCGGCCAGGTCCTGCAGCTCGACGGCCCGGCCACCCGCCGTTTCGACATACTGCCGAAGGCGCTGCCGGTCGGGCAGCCGTCCACCGAGCTGCGCATCCAGGCCGTGAGCGTGTCGATCCAGGACCCGACCGCCTACCAGACCGTGCTCGACCTGCTCTCGGGTCCGCTCCCGCTGGCGGTCGGCACACTGCCGATCATCTGGTACGCCCTGCGCCTCATCGACCGCATCACCGCCACGCAGCCGTTCACCCAGGCCACCGCAACCGGCCTGCGCCGCCTCGGCGTGGTCGTCCTGATCACCGGCGCCGCCTCCGAGATCGTCCGCAGCATTGCCGCCTATCTGCTGGCGGCCACCGTGGTGCCGCCCGGCGCGCGGATGGTGATGGTCGACTACACCCTCAGCGTCTGGTGGCTGATGCTCGGCCTCCTGCTGCTGGCATTCGCCCAGATCATCGGGTACGGCCGGGGTCTGCGCGCCGAGCTCGACACGGTCATCTGAGATGCCACCGGAGGAACAGCACCGCGTCGTCCTGCACCTCGACGCCCTGCTCGCCCGCAAGGGCCTGACCCTCACCGAGCTCGCCGACCGGGTCGGCCTGACCCTGGCCAACCTGTCGATCCTCAAGAACGGCCGGGCCAAGGCGATCCGCTTCAGCACCCTGACCGCCCTCTGCGACGCCCTCGACTGCCAGCCCGGCGACCTGCTCGAGGTCAGCGACCGGACCGGCAGCCGGACGTAACATCCCCCGGTCAGGGCGACGGCACGGCACGGCTTCCTGGCTAGGTTGCCTCCATGACGCCGAACAGCCTGAGTGATTCCGTGGAGCCGGCCGACCTCTACCGCGACTTGCACCAGCATCCGGAACTGTCGTTCGCCGAGTTCCGTACCGCGTCGACAGTGGCGCATCGTCTGCGGTACATGGGGTTCGACACCACCGAGCGGGTCGGACGTACCGGCGTCGTCGGGGTTCTCCGCAACGGAGCCGGGCCGACCGTGTTGATGCGCGCCGACATGGACGGGCTGCCGATGCTGGAGCGCACCGGGCTGCCGTACGCGAGCGCCGCCCGAGGCGTCGACCGTGACGGCAACGACGTCCCGGTGGCGCATTCGTGCGGTCACGACATGCACGTGACCTGTCTGCTCGGTGCGCTGCAAGGGCTGTCCGTGGACCGGTCGTCGTGGCGCGGCACCGTGCTGGCGGTCTTCCAGCCGGCCGAGGAGATCGGTCAGGGAGCGCAGGCGATGCTCGACGACGGGCTCTACGAGCGGTTCGGCCGGCCCGATGTGGTGCTGGGCCAGCACGTCGGACCCCTGCCGGCCGGTTTCCTCGCCGTGCGGCCCGGCCCGGCGTTCGCCGCGGCCGACGCGATACGCGTCGTGCTGTACGGCAAAGGGGGCCACGGGTCGCGGCCGGAGACGACTATCGACCCGGTGGTGATGGCCGCGGCCACGGTGCTGCGCCTGCAGACGATCGCCTCCCGGGAGGTCGCCGCCACCGACGCCGTCGTGGTCACCGTGGGCGCGTTGCGGGCCGGCACCAAGGAGAACATCGTGCCGGACGAGGCGGAGCTGCTGATCAGCATGCGGACGTTCGATCCGCAGGTGCGGCGGCGAACGCTCGACGCCATCGAGCGGATCGTCCGAGCCGAGGCGAGCGCGTCCGGTGCGGAACGGCAACCGGCGGTCGAGCTGTTCGACAGCTTCCCGGCGTTGGTGAACGACCCCGCCGGGGTGGCGCGGACCCGCGGTGCTCTGGAGGCAGTGGCCGGGGGCGCCGACCGGGTGCTGGATCCCGGTCTGGTCACCGGGAGCGAGGACGTCGGGTTGCTGGCGACAGCGGCGGACGCGCCGTGCGTCTACTGGATCCTCGGCGGCGCGGATCCGGCGGACTTCACCGAGGCCGGCAGCCCCGCGGACATGATGGCCCGATCGGCGCGGCTGCCCTCCAACCACTCCCCGCTGTTCGCACCGGTCATCGAGCCGACCCTGAGCATCGGCGTGGCCGCCCTGGTAGCCGCAGCGCGCGTGTGGCTCGGCCCCCGCCGGTCAGCACCGTGAGACCAGCGCCGGCTCACCCGCCTCGGAGGATGTGGCACGCGGCGCCCGCGGTCACGCTCGTCATGACAGCCCTCCAGAAGGAGCGCGATGACGACGACCACGCGCGAGGCCGGCGCATCGCCGGATCAGAATGACGACAGCGCGGCGCCGGGCGGCAGGTGGGGCCGTCTGCTGCGCGGCCGCCGGTACGGCTACGTCGGCCTCATCACCGCCGCCGCGTTCTTCTGCCTGTCGCTCACCCCGTCGCTGCTGCCCCGCACCTACCTCTTCCAGGGACTGATCAGCGGCCTGCTGACGGCGATCGGTTACGGATTCGGAGTACTGACCGTCTGGCTGGCGCGCCACACGGTCGAGCGACCACTGCCCGCGGCCACCACCATGGCCTGGAAGATTCTCGCCGCGGTGGCCGCGTGCGCGGTGGCGGCGTTCCTCTTCCTCGGTGCCCTGTGGCAACGTGAGATCCACCGTCTGATGGGCATGGAATCGCCTCCCGGGGTGGGTTACATCGTCGTGTTGCCGATCGCCGCGGTGACTGCCGTGGCCCTGATCGGCCTGTGCCGGCTGGTGTGGCGCGCCTCCCGCAGGCTCGCTGCCCTGCTCGGCCGGTGGATCCCGGCCGCGACCGCCCGGGTGGTCGCCGCCATCGTCGTCGTGGTGTTGCTGCTGGGCACTCTCAACGGCGTTGTCCTGGACGGTCTGTTCACCGTCGCCGACGGTTCCTTCCGCGCCCTCAACGGCGAGACGCAACCTGACGTGGCGGCCCCGGCCGACGCGATGCGGTCCGGCGGTCCGGCATCCTTGATCTCCTGGGAATCGCTGGGCAACCAGGGCCGCATCTTCATTGCCGGCGGCCCGGACAGCGGCGAGTTGCGACGGTTCGGCGGCCCCGACCCGCGCGAGCCCATCCGGGTCTACGCGGGCCTGGAGTCGGCGCCGACGTCGCGGGAGCGGGCCGCTCTCGCGGTGCGGGAACTGCAACGCACCGGTGCTTTCCAGCGGCGGGTGCTGTGCGTGATCACGACCACCGGCACCGGCTGGGTCAACGCGCAGGCGGTCGACCCGCTCGAGTACATGTACGACGGAGACACCGCGCTGGTCGCGACGCAGTACTCGTACCTGCCCAGCCCCATCTCCTTCCTGGTCGACAAGGACCGGGCCCGCGAAGCCGGCCGCGACCTGTTCGACCAGGTGTACGGGGTCTGGTCACGGCTACCGCGCGACGAACGTCCCAAGCTGCTGGTCTTCGGCGAGAGTCTGGGGTCCTTCGGCGCCGAGGCGGCGTTCAGCGGCCCCGAGGACATCCGCAACCGCACCGACGGGATGCTGCTGGTCGGCCCGCCGAGCCGCAACCAGCTGTGGAGCGAGTTCTCCGCCGATCGCGACCGTGACAGCGCCGAAGTCCTGCCGGTCTACGAGAACGGAGTCACCGTCCGGTTCGCCGCGACCCCGGCTGACCTCGCGCGACCGCGGACCCGGTGGGACGTTCCCCGGGTCGTCTACCTGCAGTACCCGTCCGATCCGATCACGTGGTGGTCGCCACGGTTGATGGTGCGCCGGCCCGGCTGGCTCGCCGAACCCCGAGGCTCCGATGTGCTGCCGAGCATGCGCTGGTTCCCGTTCGTCACCTTCTGGCAGGTGTCGGCCGACATGGCGTTCTCCAACGGAGTACCGGCCGGGCACGGCCACAACTTCGGGGCGATGCCCGTGGCGGCCTGGGCGGCGATCGCGCCGCCCGACGGGTGGACCGTCGAGCGGACCGCCGCCCTCACCGACATCATCGCCGCCTACCGCTGATGGGCCGGCACGGCCGTCGCGCCGCAGACATCGCGCGGGGCTACGAACTGACCCAGCAGCCGCACTACGCAGATCTGCGTACGCGCAAGGCCCACTCCACGCGGATGCCGTCCCGGCCGTAGCCGACGAGGCTGACGGTGAATCGCGAATGCGACCCAAGGGAGACGGCGACATGAGCAGCAACAGCCCCACCGGTTCCACCGTCAAGCCGCTACGTGCAGCGCTAGCGGCCGGCCTGATCGTGGCCGGCGCCGGTGTCCTGACCCAGTTCCTGGTCGGTGTGCCCGGCTTCCCGAAGATCCCGCCCGGTCCGATCATCCTGGGCGCGGCCGCGATCCTGGTCCTGGCCCTGGCGGCCCGGCGCTGGACACTGCTCGTCGGCACGTTCGCGGCCCTGTTCGTGTTCGTCGGCGGCCTGATCGAGGGTTCGGTCTGGGGCCGCCTCGGGAATCCGGGCGCGTTCGACGTCTGGATCGGAGTCTTTCTCCAGTGGACCGGGCTGGTCATCGCCCTGGTCGCCGGGGTGGCGGCGACCCGGCAGGCCTACGCTCGGCGCGCTATGAAGCAAGACTTGCGGGCAGGCCGAACGCGGTGAACAGCCCGGGGTCCTCGAACGTGTCGATCGCCGTGAGGGTGCTCGCCTCGACGGTCAGCACGATGAGCCCGAACGGACGGAACTCGGTGTCGCCCGCGGCCAGCACGTAGGCGCCGGCCGCGGGCCGTCCGTTGGCAGCAGTGGCCAGCATCCGCCACCGGCCGAGCGAGTTCATGCCCTCGCGCAGTGCCTGCGCGACCGAGGGCCGGCCGGTCCACTCGCCGACGTCCGGCTCGATGGTCAGGCGGATGTCCTCGCCCAGCAGGTCGATCAGCGCCTCCGGGTCCGCCTGCTCATGCGCGGCGATGTACCGCGTCAGCAGTTCACGCTGCGCCGCATCGGGCTCGCCGGCCGGGGCCCACGTCATCCGGCCGTCCGGCCACTGCTCGCGCATGGTCGTCCGGGCCCGGTGCAGGGCGCTGTTGGCCGCCCGTACCGTCGTGCCGAGGAGATCGGCCGCCTCAGCGGCCGACCACAACATGACATCGCGCAGCAGAAGGACGGCACGCTGACGCGGCGGCAGCAACTGGATCGCGGCGAGAAACGCCAGCGACACCGTCTCGCGGGCGACAGCGGCCGCCTCCGGGCCGGGCTTCTCGTCGAGCAGCTGGTCCGGGTACGGCTGCAGCCTCGGCGTGACGCGTCGCAGCGTGTCCAGGCAGGCGTTGGTGGCGATGCGGTACAGCCAGGTCCTGGGGCTCGAACGTCCGTCGAACCGGTCCCGGGACCGCCACGCCCGCAGGAACACCTCCTGCACGTGGTCCTCAGCCGCGTGGAACGAACCGAGCATCCGGTAGCAGTGCACGTGCAGCTCCCGATAGTGCCGGCTCGTCAGCTCGGCGAACATCGCGTCATCCACAGCACGTTCATACCGGAGAGTTCCGGGCCCGCGCCCGTCTACCCGGGTATGGCAATCATCGAAGCGGACATCTCCATGTCGATGGACGGGTTCATCACCGGACCCGACCTCGAGGACTTTCCCGGGTACGGCCGGGGCGGCGAGCGGGTGCACGCCTGGCTCCACCACGACGAGGGTCGCCGGCTCAGCGCGGCGACGTTGGCCCAGTCCGGTGCGGTCATCACCGGCCGCCAGGTGTACGACGACACCGACGGCTGGGAAAGTCAGGACGGCTTCTACGCGATGCCGGTCTTCGTGGTCACCCACCGGCCGCACGAGCCGGTACGCAAGGGCGACACCACCTTCGAGTTCGTGACCGGCGGAGTCGCCGCTGCGATCGCCGCGGCCGCGGCGGCAGCCGGAGACCGGCGGGTCCACATCATGGGCGGCGCGTCGACCATCCAGCAGGCGCTGCGCACCGGGCTGGTCGACCGGCTGCGGCTGCACATCGCGCCGCTGCTGCTGGGCTCGGGTACGGCCCTCTTCGACGGCCGCCACGGTCCACCGGTCGACCTCCTGGAGACGGTCGCCACTCCGGAGGCCAGCCACCTGACGTACCAGGTCCGCCGTTGAACGCGGCCGAGGCCGCGGGGAGGCCCCGGACCGGCGACGACGTCGTGACCGCCACCGCACCGGCACCACCGCGGGCGGCGAGCTGGACCGTCATGATGCCGATGCCGATGCCGATGCCGCCCGCCGCGCCGCGCACCAGCACCGACTCGCCGGCGGCGAAGTGCGCGTGGCGCAGGCCGCAGTGGGCCACCGCGGCGGAGCTTCCCGAACGCCTGGATGGCGACAGCCTTCACGTGCGTCTCCTCGTCGTGCCGTGCACCGGACCGATACCGCGGACGTCAACGGACGCCTCCGTCAGTTCAGCCGGAGTGAGATCAGCCGGAGTGAGAGCGGTGACCGACCGTTTGCCTCACGCCGGTCGGGTCGCCAGGCCCGGGTACCGTGACTTCCCGTGATCGAGCCGGAGATCGAGGTCAGCGCAGATCTGGTCCGCGACCTGCTGCGCGAGCAGCATCCGGACCTGGCCGACCGTCCCATCCGCGAGGTGGCGGGCGGCTGGGGAAACCAGATGTGGCGCCTCGGGGACGACCTGGTCGTCCGGATGCAGCGGATGGACACGAGCCCCGATCCGCAGCTCAAGGAGCGCCGCTGGCTGCCGGTGCTGGGCCCGCGCCTGCCGCTGCCGGTCCCGGCCCCGGTGCGCCACGGCACGCCGTCCGAGCGCTTCCCCAAGCTGTGGACGGTCATGACCTGGGTCGACGGCACGCCCCTGGACGAGGGGACGATCGTCCGTGGCGACCATGCGGCCGACACGTTGGCGGCCTTCCTCAGAGCGCTGCACGTGGAGGCGCCCGCCGACGCGCCGGGTGCCTCGGACTTCGGCACCCATCCCAAGGACTCCGGGGGCGGGTTCGAGCACTTCCTGGCGGCCGTGGACCTCGACGCCTCCGGTCTTGCCGAGGACGACATCCGGGCCGTGTGGGAGGACGCGGTGGCGACCCCGGAGTGGCCGGGTCCACGGGTATGGGTGCACGGTGACCTGCATCCGGCGAACGTCGTCGTCGCCGGCGGCACGCTGGCGGGTGTCGTCGACTTCGGCGCGCTCTTCGCCGGTGATCCGGCCTGGGACCTCGGGGCTGCCTGGCTGCTGCTGCCCGAGGGAGGTGCCTCGCGGTTCTTCGACAGCTACGGCCGGGTGGACGAGGCGACGGTCCGGCGGGCCCGTGGGCTGGCTGCCCTAAAGAGTCTGTTCCTGATGCTGATGGGCCAGAACGGCGAGCGTGGCCTGCCCGGCGGCAAGCCGAACTGGGGGCCCGCAGGCCGGTCGGCCCTCGACCGTGTCCTGAAGGGCCTTTGACCGAGCTACTCGTCGATGTGCACCGACTCGGTGGGTTGGCCGGGACGGATGGCGAACGGGGTGCCGGACGCCGTGTAGTCGCCGAAGAAGCCGCGTACCACGACTGTGCCGTCGGGGCCGGTGCGCATCTCGGTCGGTGGCAGCCACCACTGTCCCTTGATGAGGCCCTCCAGCGCGTCGTACGAGGGCTTGCGGCTGCCGTCCGCGCGCACCAGCCCGACCGGCGCGCCCAGCCAGGCGCCGTCGTCGGTGAGCCCCCAGTAGTTGATCGACGCGACGGACGGGTGGGCCATCAGCGACCGGTAGTGCCGGACGATCTCGCCGGCCTGGCGGGCCTCCCCCTCGGGCGTCGTCGGCCAGTCCGGGACCTGGTAGTCGTTGAGATCCACGATCTCGGGCGGCATCAGGTGCCCGGACACCAGGGTGCTCTCGGTCAGGTGCAACGGCAGGCCGTAGCGGGCGAACCGGTCGAGCATGCCCCGCATGTACTCCTCACCGCGGTACCCCTGGTGCATGTGGGTCTGCAACCCGATCGCGTCGATCCGGATGCCGGCTTCGAGCACCCCTTCGATCAGGCACTCGTACGCCGAGCTGAGGTCGAAGTCGTTGAGCACCAGGGTGACCGCCGGATTGGCCGCGCGGGCCTCCTCGAACGCCATCCGCACCATGGCGATACGGCCCCGGGACCGGGCGAGCCGGGTGATGGCGTTGTCCCCGTTGGTGAAGACCGGCATGATCACGGCCTCGTTGATGGCGTCCCAGAGGTCGATCACGCCGGCGAAGCCACCGGCGAGCTCGCGGATCCGGGTGCGCTGCAGCCGTTCCACCTCGTCGAGGTCCAGGTCGAGCAGCCACTGCGGCTGCACCGTGTGCCAGACCAGCGGGTGACCCTTGACGGTGACGCCGCGGTCGGCGAGCCAGTGCGCGGTTCGCGTCAGCCGTTCGACGTCGGTCGTGCCCCGCCGCGGCTCGTAAGGTCCCCAGTAGAACGGCAGGGTCGCCGTGTTGAACAGGTTGAGCCACAGGTCGCCCAGCCGGTCCAGGTTCAGGGCCGTCGCGCCGCCGAAGGCCGGGCCGGCCGCGTCGGGCGGCGGACCACCGACGAGGCTCACGAAGTCGAACCCGATGTTGCCGAACGGGAACGCGTGCCGCTGCTGGGCCACGGTGACGATCCGGTCGGACAACGGCCGGCGGTCCGGCCCGAGCACGGTGAGGGTGACCTCGCCGATCCGGTGCTGCATGCTCTCGTCAGGCACTGTCCCGTTCCTCCTGATTCTCGGCGAGCTGCTTGATATGGGCCGCGCGCTGCTCGAGCAGCCGTCGCAGATACGGCGAGAGCACCACTCGGGTCACCAGAGCACCGAGCGGACCGAACGGCGCGGTGACCGTCATGCGGTCGATCATCCGCGTCCGCCCGCCGCCGAGCTCCTCGAAGACGTGCTCGTGGACGAGAGCGCGGCTCGCGGCCAGGGAGGCGGAGTGGACGTCCATGTCCAGTTCCAGCTCGAAGACCACCCCGGCTGTCGCCTGGATGTCCGTCACGACCTCGATGAGTGCCGGCATCGGCCGTCAGGACGCGACGTCGACCAGGACCTTGCCGACCGTGCCCTGCTCCACCGCCCGGTGCGCGTCGGCGGTGCGCTCCAGCGGAAAGCGGACCAGTGGCAGGCCGTGCTCCTCCCCGACCGGCAGGACGCCGTCACCCACGGCCGCAGTGACGATCAGCGGGCGGATGAGATCAACGCGGAGTGGCGCAGGCTGGGCGCGGTCGCCGTGGCGACGCTCAACCGGGGCGGCG
>NZ_JBEZGQ010000046.1:0-19112 GCF_040650095.1 Actinoplanes sp. NPDC048791
GTCGGCCACCGCCACCCGGTGATGAGCGGTCCGTCACCGGCCCGGGCTCCGCTGTGGAGCCGGGCCGGCGGCGGACCGACCGGGATGCCGGCCCGCGCGGACGTGCGAGGGCCGGCATCCCGCTGCCGCGGTGTTCATCCCCGCGAGATGACGCACCACCGGACTGCGGAAGTGAGGCTCGGCCCATGAAACGGATGATTACCCGGATCGCCGCCGTGACGGTGGCGGCGTTCGTCCTCGGCGGATGTGGCACGGATCAACCGCCGGTGTGTGACAGCCTCGTCGCTGTCCAGACGACGATGAATCAGGTCCGCAACGCGAACGTGGCGGAGAACGGCCTCGCCCCGTTGAAGTCGCACCTCCAGCAGCTGAAGGCCGACGTCACCCTGCTGCTCAACGACGCCGCCGGGCAGTTCGCACCGCAGGTCGAGACGGTGCGGGCAGCTGCCGACCAGGTCAGGACGAGCGTCGTCGCGGCCCAGGCATCGCCCGACGTGGCCCATCTCGCCGAAGTCCGGACCACGCTGGGCTCCCTGCGGTCGAGCCTGCAGGTCCTCGGCGACGCCATGTCCGGCACCTGCTGAGCCGGGGAGGGACGCCATGAACGGCAGCGGTCCCGCGCCCTACCCGGGCGCCGAGCGGAGCACGGCCACGGCGTGGGCCGGCTGGGTGCTGCTGGGCGCGCTCATGTTCGTCATGCTCGGTGCCGTCCACCTCGGCACCGGCCTGGTGGCGCTCGCGCGGCCCGAGGTGCTGGCCGGGGGACGCGCCGACCAGTTGCTGCCCGTGAGCATGGACGCTCTCGCCTGGTTCCACATCGTCCTCGGCGCCGCGGCGGTGATCGTCGGCGTCGGCCTGATCCGTGGGTACCTCTGGGCGCGGCTGGCCGCGGTGCTCCTGGCCGGCGTGGCCGCGCTGGTCAACTTCGCCTTCATCGCGGTCTGGCCCGCGGTGTCCATCATCGCCCTCATCATGATCACCGTCGTCACCTACGCGGTCGCGGTGCACGGGGCCGAGGTCGCCGACGCGTACGGCGAGACCTGACAAGGAGAGCACATGTGGGGCAGGCGGATGGTCAGCCAGCTGCCGTGGCGCCGGGTTCCGCTGCGCCGCGGGTCGGACACGATCCAGGTGTGGCTCACCCTGGCCGTCATCGTGGCGGCGTTCCTGGTCGTGCCGTGGGTCGCCTGGTGGACGGCGAGCACGACGTACGGCACCGAGCAACGCGCGAACGAGTGGGCAGCCGGGCACAGCTACGCGGCGACCGCGGTCCTCGTACGGGATGCCACCACCGCCCGCCCGGCCGCCGGCGACCCGGAGCTGCCCGGCCCCGAGCACGTGCTGGTGCCGGCGCGCTGGACCGGCCCCGGCGGCGGCGTGGTCGTCGGCAGGATCCCGGTCGAGGTCGGCACGCGGGCCGGCACCACCGTGGCCGTCTGGATCGACGAGCACGGAGCCCTGACCTCACCGCCCCGCCGGCACAACCCCGTTCTGAACGCCTCGGCGGCCGCGACAGTCGCGGTCAGCGTCGTGGTGGTGCTGCTGGCCGGCGTCCGGCGCGCTGTCGTCTGTCACCTCGATCACCGCCGGTTGCGCTCCTGGGACGCGGAATGGCAGATCGTCGGCCCGGGGTGGAGCAGGCGATGACCGGACAGCGGGAACAGCCGGCGGGTGCCGCCAGATGGATGCCCGGGGTCCAGGCCGTCCGGACCTACCGCCGGCGCTGGCTGGCCAAGGACGTCGTCGCCGGCCTGGTGCTGTCGAGCCTGCTGGTCCCGCAGGGCATGGCGTACGCCGAACTCGCCGGCCTACCTCCCATCACCGGCCTGTACACAACGGTCTTCGGCCTGCTCGCCTACGCAGTCTTCGGCGCCTCACGGATCCTGGTGGTCGGGCCCGACTCCTCGCTCGGACCGATGATCGCCGCGGTGCTCATCGGCACCCTCGGCTCGGGCGGCGACCCGGCCGTGGCCATCGGCCTGGCCTCGATACTCGCGCTGCTGGTCGGCGTGACCATGGCCGTGGCCGGCATCGCGAAACTCGGCTTCATCGCCGACCTGCTCTCCAAACCCACCCAGATCGGCTACATGAACGGCCTGGCCGTCACCATCTTCGTCAGCCAGCTGCCGAAACTGTGCGGGTTCTCGGTCGACGCCGAAGGGCTGGTCAGCGAGGCGACCGGCTTCGTGCGGGGGCTGGCGGACGGCGAGGCCGTGCCGGCCGCCTGCGTGGTCGGCCTGGTCACCCTGACGATCATCGTGGCGCTGCAACGCTGGCTGCCCAAGGTGCCCGCCGTCCTGCTCGCCGTGGCCGCCGCGATCGGCACGACCTCGCTGCTGGACCTGGGCGAGCACGGCGTGGACCTGGTCGGGCCCCTGCCGGCCGGGCTCCCGCCCTTCACCGTGCCGCACGCGTCCTGGTCCCAGCTCGTGCTGCTGCTGGCCGGCGCGGTCGGCATCACGATCGTCTCGCTGACCGACACGATCTCCACCGCGTCGTCGTTCGCCGCCCGCACGGGCCAGGAGGTCCGCGCCGACCAGGAGATGATCGGGGTCGGCGCGGCCAACGTCGCGGCGTCCTTCTTCCAGGGCTTCCCCGTCAGCACCAGCGGCTCGCGTACCGCCGTCGCCGCCCAGTCCGGGGCCCGCACCCAGCTGACCGGGGTCGTCGGCGCCGCCGTCATCCTGGTCATGCTGCTGCTGATTCCCGGCCTGCTGCGGAACCTGCCGCAGCCCGCGCTCGCCGCCGTGGTGATCGCCGCGTCCCTGTCACTGGCCGACATCCCCGGCGCCGTACGGCTCTGGCGTCGCCGCCGCCTGGAGTTCCTCGTGTGCCTCACCGCGTTCCTCGGGGTGGCGCTGCTCGGGGTGCTGCCCGGCATCGGTGTCGCGGTCGGCCTGTCGGTGCTCAACGTGTTCCGCCGGGTGTGGTGGCCGTACCAGACGGAGCTGGGCCGGGCGGCGGACGTGCACGGGTACCACGACGTGCGCTCGTACCCGGACGCCGAGCACCTGCCCGGGCTGGTGCTGTACCGCTTCGACGCACCGCTGATCTTCGCCAACGCCCGGGTCTTCCGCGACCAGCTCCGTCGCCTGGCCCGCACCGACCCGCAGCCGGTCTGGATCGTGCTGGCGGCCGAACCCGTCACCGACGTCGACACCACGGCGGCGGACATGCTCGGACCGCTGGTGGCCGAGCTCCGGGAGCGGGGCACGACCCTGGTGTGGGCCGAGCTCAAGGATCCGGTACGGCGCAAACTCGATCGTTACGGCCTGACCGCGACCATCGGACCCGAGCACTTCTTCGCGACCCTGGACGAGGCCGTCGCCGCGTACCGGGCACGTACCGGTGAGGTCTGGACGGCGGCTGGGGCATGACCCGGTTCCCCCGCTGCGGATGATGACCCGTCCCGCGTACCCGGGTTTGCTCGGCATGGCGATCGCGCCGCACCGTACGGGTAGATGCCGGGAGGCCAGCATGACCGAGACATCCGCACAAGCCGGCAGCGACACGGCGGTCAGCTGGCCGAGCGCCACCGCCGAGCTCCGGTCGATCCCGGTCCCGTGGGGGACCGTGCTGGCGACCGGCATCCTCGGCATCGCCTTCGGTGCCGCGGTGCTCATCTGGCCCGACGTCTCGCTGCGGATCATGTCGGCCCTCGCCGGGGTGTGGCTGCTCCTGGCCGGCGTGGCGAGGATCATCGGCGCGTTCCTGCCCGGCAGCGGAAGCATCGTGCGGCACATCTTCTCCGGGATCGTCGGCGTCGTGGTCCTCATCGCGGGCCTGATCTGCCTGCGCGACCTGGTGAGCCGGCTCACCGTGCTGGCTCTGCTGTTCGCGGTGACCTGGATCCTCAGCGGCCTCACCGAGATCCTGCTCGGCCTGCAACGCCGGGGACCGGCCCGCATCGCCCTGGTCAGCGTCGGCCTGCTGTCCTTCGCCGCCGGCGTCGTGTTCCTGCTGGCGCCCGACGTGTCCCTGGCGACGCTGGTGATCCTGACCGGCTTGAGCAGCCTGGTCGTCGGTATCTCCGAGGTCGTGCTGGCCCTGGTGCTGCGCCGGGCGGCCGCAGAGCCGGACCCGGCGATCAGCTGATCAGGTCACCGGGCCGGCAGCGCCCGGCAGTAGACGTCACCGGCGTTGGCCTCGTGGGGGAGGGCCATGATCTGGTCGGCCATCGTCTGCGGGGTGACCCACTCGTCGAGTTCCAGCTGCATGCTTTCCCCCATGGCCCGGTTGCAGAGCACGGCCCCCGACGCTGCCGTCCGGTCCAGGCAGCGTTGGGCCACGTCGCGCTGGATCGTCGTGAACTCGAAGGACAGGGCCGGCAGGCGGTGGCTGAGGCCGGACAGGACCACATCCTCGTAGCCCTCGACGTCGATCTTCACGAAGGCGGGGGTTCCATAGCGCTCGATCAGCCCGTCGAGCGTCACGGCCGGCACCCGCATCTCGGCGTCCCAGACCTCCTGATGCCAGCCGCCGGCGTTGTCGGCCGCCGCCACGAACTCCGTCGACGCGGTGGTGACCGTGGGGTTGGCGGAGTTGACGAAGAGCGTGACCGGTTCCTCGGACGCACCGCACACAGCCTCGACGAGGATCACCTCCGCGTCGTCGGCGTAGATCTCCCGGATGGCGCGGCCGCACAGCGGTTGGGGCTCGACGGCGACCACCCTCGCCCCCAGCCGCCGGAAGCTGCCGATCCGGTCGCCGACGTGTGCCCCGATGTCGAACACCAGGTCGCCGGGCCGCACGAACTGCGCGTACAGGGCGTCCATCGCCGCGTCCTGGCCCGCGTCGCCGTAGTAGTAGTCCAGCGAGCGGCGGATCGCGGCGTACGCGGGATCCGTCTTGAGTGACGCCGCGCGAGCACTCTGAGTCATGTCGCTTCCCCTGCGTCCGGGCCTCAGACGTTCCCGCCGACAGTGGCGAGGCTGCGCCGGCTCCGGAGCCACACGACGTCCGTCCCGAAGGACCAGGTCAGGAAGCCCAGCGCCACCGCCACGACGATCTGTGCCGTCCAGACTGGAAGCAGATCGGCGCTGGCGACGACCAGGACAGCACCCTGCAGGGCGGCGACGACCTTGCGGACCATCCGCGGCGGCAGCGAGCCCCGCAGCCACGGCCAGGCCCAGGACGCCGCGACGAACGCGTACCGGAAGAGGCCGATCGCGGCCACCCACCAGCCGAGCGTGCTGGCGACGAACAGGCTGAGGATGAGCACGAGGACGGAGTCGGCCTCCATGTCGAAGCGGGCGCCGAAGGCCGAGGTGGTCTTCGTGCGCCGGGCCACCTGACCGTCGACCGCGTCCAGGGCGGCCGCGACCGCGGCCAGGCCCACCAGCGTCATCAGCATCGTGCGGCCGGTCAGCGCCTCCGCCACCAGCGCGGCGACCCCACCGGTCAGGGCGAGGCGGACCAGGGTGATCGTGTCCGCCGGCCCCCAGCTGCGCGCCCCGGACCGGCGGATCCCCTCGGCCAGCACGGACCAGGCCAGTACGCCGAACGCCACGCCAGTCGCCCAGCCGATCGCACCCAGCCCCACGGTCGCCGCCAGCGACATGATCACACCGGCCTGCACGGCGGCGCCGAGCCCGGCCGGATGGATCTGCAGGGTCATCTCGCGACGGGCGAGAAGCGTCATGTGTTCCTCCTGATGAGCGCGCGCCGGAGCCCGCGCATGGTGGCCGTCTCATTCAACACGGCTCACAGCAGCGATCGGTTCACCCGGCACTACCCCTCCGAGATCGGCTGAAGCGTCACCGGACCGGTCAGCTGCGTTCGGCGCGGTCCTCGGGCGGGAGGGTGTGCCAGATGTCGAACGCCACCGATGCGGCCCCCGGCCCGTCGCCGGCCGCGATCAGCTCGATCAGCCGCGTATGCAGCTCGACGGACGCGTGGCCGTCCGTGCTGAAGCGCAGCCGCTCCGCACGGCGTACGAGGGGGTCGAACTGGTCGAGCACGGTCTCGACCGCGCGATTGCCGAGCACGGTGACCGGAATCCGGTGGATCTCCTCGTCGGCGTCCAGTGCCGCGTCGATGTCGCCGGAGTCCACCGCCGCGGCGAAGCGGCGGTTGGCCTCCCGCATGCGGGCGAGGTCGTCCGCGCCGAGCCGGCCGGCCGTCTGGCGCACGGCCAGTTCGTGCATGGCGGCGATGACGTCGCGGGCATCCCGCACCGCCGGCGAGTCGATGGTGCTGACTCTCGTCGACCGTCCCGGCAGAGCCACCACCAGGCCGCTGGCCCCGAGGCGCAGCAGTGCCTCGCGTACGGGGGTGCGGCTCACCCCGAGCCATGCTGCGAGCTCGCCGTCCTTGAGCTGCTCGCCGGGCTGGAAGGTGCCGTCGACGATGGCGTCGCGCAGGCGCCGGTAGACATCGTCGCGCAGCAATGAGCGGTCCACGGCGGGGCCGCCCGAGGGAATCGGCATGCACCATATTGCACACAGTGTGCGATTTCGCGCAATGATGGTGCGCCTTGTTGTCGTCTTGTGCACGCAATATATTGCACACAAGCGGCGCAAGCCGGTTCGGCGACGGAAGGAAGAGCCTCATGAGCACCACCGGTCAGGAGATCAAGAACGTCGTGCTGGTGCACGGCGCGTTCGCCGACGGCTCGGGCTGGCGCGGCGTGTACGACAAGCTGACCGCCCGGGGCTACCGGGTCACGATCGTGCAGATCCCGCTCACCTCGCTGGCGGACGACGTCGCGGCGACCACCAGAGCGCTCGACCGGCAGAACGGCCCCGCCATTCTGGTCGGCCACTCCTGGGGCGGCACGGTCATCACCGAGGCGGGCCTGCACCCGAGCGTCGCCGGGCTGGTCTACGTGTCGGCGCTGGCCCCCGACGCGGGCGAGACCACCGCCCAGCAGTACGAGGGCTTCGGCCCGACGCCCGACTTCGTCATCGACGTCGTCGAGGACGGATACGGCTTCCTCGACCACGACAAGTTCAAGGCCGGTTTCGCGGCGGACACCAGCGACGCCGACGCCGCGTTCCTGCGCGACGCCCAGGTGCCCATCAACATGGCGGTGTTCAGCACGCCGGTGAAGAACGCCGCCTGGCGCGACAAGCCGAGCTGGGCTGTCATCGCGACGGAGGACAGGGCGTTCGACCAGGCGATGCTCCAGCACATGGCCAAGCGCGCCGGCGCGACGATCACCACCGTCCCGGCCAGCCACGCCCTGTACCTGACGCAGTCCGGCGTCGTCTCCGACGTCATCGCCACCGCGGCCCAGAACGCTGCCGGCGGCGCTCACTGACGGGCAATCCGCCGATCAGCGGCGGCGGCATCCCTGGTGGGTGCCGCCGCTGTGGCGTGCCAGGGCTACCGCTGATAGCTCGATCAACTGTATATTGGCCGGCATGGCGGGCATGCGGAGACCGAGCTTCCTGATCCTGTCGGCGCTCGCCCTCGGCCCCCTCCACGGGTACGCGGTGATCAAAGAAGTGGAGCGGCTGTCGGCCGACAGCGTGCACCTCGCCGCCGGCACGCTGTACGCGGCGCTCGACCGGCTCACCGACGAGGGCCTGATCGAGGTCGACCACGAGGAGACCGTCGAGGGCCGGCTCCGCCGCTACTACCGGCTGACCGTTGCGGGCACCGCCGCGCTGGCCGCCGAGGCCGAGCAGATGCGCCGCGACGCCCGGATGGTGGCTCAGCGGCTGCGCGGTGCGGGCCCCGCCGGTTCCCCCAGCCCCGCCTGACGACGCGAACGGCAGACACCCTGAAGGGACCGACATGCCCGACGACACCCGGACCACGCTGCTGGCCCGCCGCTACCGTCGATGGCTGCTGGCGTACCCCCGTGATTATCGCCGCGAACGCGGCCCGGAGATCCTCGCGACGCTGCTCGACGCCGCCGATCCCGGCCGGTCCCGTCCGCCCGCCCGCGAGGCGGTCCTGTTGCTGCGGCACGGATTCGGCCGGCGCGTCGCCGAGGCCGGGCGCCGGGCGTTCGTGGTCGCGGCAGTCGCCGCCGTGCTCGGTGGACTCAGCGGCATCGCGCTCGGCTCCTGGCTGTCCTGGCGTGACGTGGACAGAATGGCGCCGGACCGGGCCACGGCGGTCAGCGTCGCGCATGCGGTGCTGCCGGGCGCTTTCGGGGACACCGCCGACAACTTCGGGCGGAGCACGTTCTGGAACCCGTACAGCAACAACAGCCTGCACGGTGGCACCGGCGTACGGGTCGGCAGGACCTCCGTGACCGGCACCGTGCCGCCGCCCGGTGGCCCGGAGCAGGTCGCTGCGGCTGTGCGGCAGCAGCTGAACGCCCAGGGGTGGCACGACGTGCGCACCAAGGTCGTGCGGAACGGCACCTCGCCGCCGGTGAACGTCGAGGTGACCGGCACCCGCGCCGGGTATCTCGCCGCAGTGCAGATCACCCCGGACCTCAGCTTTGACCTGATGTGGTCCGAGCCGCCCGGCCACCTGCGCGACACCATCCTCGGCGGCGTGGCCGGCGCCCTGCTCGGCGCGCTGTTCGGGCTGGGCACCTCGATCCGCATGCGCCGCTACGGCCGGGGCCGGCAGCGGGCCTACTCGGGGCTCTGCGTCGCCACGCTGCTGATGCTCACCCCGGCGTGCCTGGGCAACATCCCGACCTCGACCGGCTCGCTGCTGGCCAACACCAACCGCAACGGCACCGGGCCCTCGGTGTACTGGGGCGGCTTCGTGATCTACGGGGCCGAGCCGCTGGCCATCCTGTCCCTGCTGCCGATCCTGGCCGTCATCGTCGCCTGCGCCTGGCCACAGCCCGCGACGGCTCGCACGTCCACCACGGCCTGAGCCCTACCGCCCGGCCAGGCCCTCGAGGATCAGGGTGCAGACGACGTCGAGCTCGTGCTCGATGCCCGGGGCCGTCCATCCGCTCGCCAGGCCGGGGTGGTGGAAGTGGGTGGTGGCGGTGAAAACAGCCCGGGCGGTCCCGGCCGGGTCGGCACCGCGGAACGAGCCGTCAGCCATGCCGTCGGCGAGGATGGCTTCCAGCTGGCCCAGGAGGTCGGCCACGTGGTCGACCGCCGCGGTGCTGTCCTCGGTGACCAGGATCTTGTAGGCGGCGAACAGCTCCGGATCGTCGTGGGCCTTGGCCCGCTTGGCGGCCAGCAGGGCGACGAGCCAGGAGCGTAGCCGCTGGGGCGGTGCGACCGCCGGGTCGCGTGAGATGGCCGCAAGGGCATCACGATCGCGGTTGAGCCAGCGCCGGGAGACCGCCTCGCGCAGCGCCGTCTTGGACGGGAAGTGCTTGTAGACGGCGGCATGGCTGACCCCGAGGGCCTTGCCGACGTCGACGACCGTCGCCTTGGCCGGCCCGTGGCGGCGCAGCACCTCCTCGGTGGCCGACAGGATCGCCTCGGCATCCAGTGGCCCGCTCGTCCGCATCGCCCGAGCATACCGAGCCGCACCGGGCCTTGTTACAGGTTTCAGATTCTGTAGAGTGAAACCATGACCATTCTGGTGACCGGTGCCCGCGGACATGTCGGCGCTGCGGTGCTGAACGAGTTGGTGGCCGCGGGAGCGCAAGTTCGTGCGTCCAGTCGTACCCCAAGGGCGGACGACTTCCCGCAGGACGTCGAGGTGGTGCAGGCCGACCTGGCCGATCCGGCGACGCTGCCGCAGGCTCTGGCCGGCGTACGGAAGGTCTTCCTCTACGCCCACCCGGAGACCGCGCCGGAATTCGCGGCAGCAGCCCGCCGGGCCGGCGTCGAGCACGTGGTCCTGCTGTCGTCCTACACGGTGATGGCGCCGGACGCGGCGTCCAATCCGATCGCGGCGCGCCACCTCGCGGTGGAGCGGGCGCTGGACGAGGCTGGGCTCACGCGGACCTTCGTGCGACCGGGCTACTTCGCCACCAACTCCCTGCGCTGGCAGTCGATCCGGCACGATCGCGTGCTGCGGACGGCCTTCCCGGAGGCGACGACCGCGCCGGTCCACGAACGTGACATCGCCGCGGTGGCAGCGCGGGCCTTGCTGGACGACGCCGGGAACGCGGCCTATCCGGTGCTGGGACCGGGTCCGGTGACCATTCGCGATCAGGTCGCCGCTGTCGCCGAGGCGATCGGTGAGCCGGTGCGGGTGGAAGAGGTCGACGTCGAGACGTACCGGACCGATCTGCTGACGCAGTTGCCGGCGCCGCTGGTCGAGATGTTGCTTCAGGCCGGCGGCAGCGTTCGGCAGCTGCCGGCGGAGGTGGCCGTTGATGCGGTGCCTGAGCTTCTGGGGCGGCCCGCACTGACGTTCGCCGAATGGGCCCGCGACCACGCCGACGATTTCCGCTGAGCCCTTCCGGGGCGGGCGGCCGCGCCGCACCACGGCAGATACCGGATGTGACCAACTCGAGCTGTCAGAAAGCTTGATGTGATCAAGCCGTTACCAGCAGTACAGTCCGCTGGTGTCGTCGCAGGCTGTTGCCGCGCAGGTGCTCGACCGCATGGGTCGCGCCGGGTTCCCCGCTGATCTGGAGCCGCTGGCCGGCCTGCCGGACGACGAGGCACACGAGCTGATCTCCACGTTGGTCCGCGCGGTCCTGCTCACCCGGGCCGCTGGTCAGGCGGCAGCGCTGACCCGGCTGCTGCGTGTCGTCAAGGCGATCAACAGCTCCGGACGTGACGTGCGGGCGGACCTGCCCGAGGAACTGCTCGCGCTGCCGCCGCACCGCCTCAAGATCGGCGCGCGGCTCCTGCCGCTGGTCGAGCCCGCTCGGATCGAGGAACTGGTCGCCCGGAACGCATCAGATGATCTCGCACTCGCGCTGAGACGCGCGCTGCCGTACCTGCGGGGTGGCGGGGGAGCGGGCGCCGGGGCGCAGGATGTGCTCACCAATCTGCTGCGGCAACTGCAGCCGGACCCGTCGGGCAGCGAACGCCCCACCCGGGGCAGGCCTTCCGGGCGACCACACGGGCAAGACTCACCGCCGCCGCAGCGCCGCACGGCCCATCCCCGCCTGGAAGGTCCGGACCGCGTCGAACCGGGGACGGTCTTCGAACTGCGCGTCGGCCTCGCCGAACGGCCCTCTCCCGGGGCCGAGCAGCCGGGTGGCGAAGGCATGCAGGTGCCGGCCACCAGGTTCACTCTCACCGTCAAGCTGCTCCTGGACGGCTTCACCATCCTCGGATCACCGTCGACGGTCGAGCTCGTGGCCGACACCGACGATCCCTTCCCGTACGCGGTGGTGCGGTTGCGCGCGCTCGACGACTCCGCGTTCGCCGCGCGGCGGAAGATCGTCGCTGCGTACCAGATCGGTGAGCAGTTGCTCGGTCTCGCGTTCCGGTGGGTCTCCGTCGGCGCGGAGCCGCCGCCGGACGAGCCGTCGACCAGGCCGGGCCGGGCTTGGATCATCGATGCCGACGAGGCAGATCAGCCTGACGTCTACGTCCAGGTGGTCAGCGGCAACAACGACGCCGATCCGCGCCTGATGTGGCTGTACGGCTCTCCGCATCCGCAGGTTCCCGGATCCGGCGGCTGGGTCAGGCACGGTCTGGCCCAGGACGCCGCCGAGTGGAGCCGGGTGCGGTTCCGCGGCGTGCAGGCCCGGCGCGACAAGGAGGACCTGACCGACTATCTGCGTGGGGTCGGCAAGGAGGTGCGGGCGCTCATCCCGCCTCAGCTCTGGCAGGCGCTGCAGGCCGCCGGCACAGTGACCGATGCCCCGACGGTTCTGCTCGGTACGGCCGACCCGTATCTGCCCTGGGAGCTCGCGCTGTTGCCGGAGAGCTGGGGACGGCCGTACGGCGAGGTGCTCGGCGGTTTCGCGGCGATCGGTCGCTGGGTCCACCCGGGTGAGGCGACGACACCGGCGCCGGCGTCCCGGATCGAGGCGCGCCGCATGGCTGTGGTCTCCGGCGTGTATCCGAAGAGCCGGCGGCTGCTCGAGGCGGAACAGGAGGCGGCGGACCTGACCGCCGGCTTCGGCGCCAGCGCGGTCGACGCCCGGACCGGCGCCGTGATGGCGTGCCTCAAGGCGGATCCGGCGTACGACGTCGTGCATTTCGCGGTGCACGGCAACTTCGATGCCACCGGAACGGTCGACGGCATCCTCATGGTCGACGGCGAGCTCCTGTCGCCGGTATCGGTGCGCGGTCTGCCCCCGGGCGGCGTCCGGCTCGTCTTCCTGAACGCTTGTCAGCTCGGCCAGGCCCAGTCGTTGCTCGGTGAGCCGAACGGGATGGTGACGTCCTTCGTCGACATCGGGGCCGACGCGGTGATCGCCCCGCTGTGGAAGGTCGACGACGCGGTGGCGCGCGAAGTGGCGGCCAGTCTCTACGAGACGCTGCGCAGCGGTGGATCACCCGCCGAGTACTTCCGCCGGCAGCGACAGGAAAGCCACGGGAGGGAGGGCCAGCCGTTCGGCACCCGTCTCGCCTATCTCTACTTCGGTCATCCCCGGCTGGCCGTGACCTGGACCGAGAAGGGGCGCGAGCGATGATCGAGCTGCAAGTGGGTGGGACCGTCGACCTTGAACACCGGGTCTCCGTCTTCGCGGTGGACGTGACCGGCATCGCCGGTGAGGTCACCCGCGATCCGGCGGCCGGCTCCCCGGTGCGCGACGCCGAACCGGGGACCCTGTCCGAGGTGCTGGCTCAGCGTGCGGTGCCGGAGAGCGGCGCCGAGGTCCTCGGCGAGCGAGCCGAGGAGGCGGACTTCCGTCGCCGCCTCTCGATACCGCTGGACGAGCTGGCACCGCAACCCGGCGCGGAGCACCCTCGGGTCGAGGTCACCGTGCCGGCCCCGGACGACGACGAGGCCCAGGCGATGCTCGAGGTCGACGAGTACGGTCTGGTCCACTGGCACTTCGCGGAGCAGGACGCGGACACCGGCGGCCGTGACCGAGGCGGTTCCCTGCAGACGTTCAGCATCCCGGTACGCCCGATCGAGATCGACGGCGATGACGTGGCCGGTGACCGCGGCATCCTGGGCTTCGGCGTTCGCAAGGCGTTACATCTGGTGCGTTTCCCGGTGGAGTTCGTCGCCGGCCGGGTGGCCCCGTTCGCCGTCGGCAAGTGGGAGGACAAGCACCGCCCGTACGGGCTGCACCGGGCCTCGCCGGAGTACTTCGCCGGCAAGCCCGACCCGGTCGGCCCGGAGCTGTTCACCGGCGATCCGGTGCTGCTGCTGATCCACGGCACGTTCAGCGCGGGCCGGTCCGGATTCGCCGGCATCGGCGCCGACGCCGCCCTGCTGCGGGAACTCTCGGACCGTTACGCCGGCCGGGTGGTGGTGTTCGACCACCCGTCGGTGCACGTCGACCCGGACCGGAACGTCCGCCACCTGCTGGGATCATTGCCGCCCGACCGGGCGACGGTCATCGACGTGGTCGCGCACTCCCGCGGCGGACTTGTCGCGCGGCGCCTCGCCGCGCCCGAAACTGCGGCCGCGGCCGGACGGCCCGTTCCGGTGATACGCCGCATCATCCACGTGGCGACGCCCAACGCCGGCACGATGCTGGCCGACCCGGAGCATCTCGGTGACCTGCTCGACGTGTTCAGCAATCTGGTGACTCTGTTCACCGACGAGGGCAGTGGCGTGATGGCGTCGGCTGTTCTCGAGGTGGTCAAGCAGGTCGCCACCGGGATGCTGCGCGGTTTGGACGGGCTGACGGCGATGGACCCGTCCGCGGCCTGGCTGACCACCCTCAACACGGTGCCGGCGGACCCGGCGACCACAGTCGCGGCGATCACGTCCGACTTCGACTCGGCCGGTGGCAAGCTCCCGCTCCGGGCGCTCGACTTCATGGCGGACCGGCTGTTCGGTACGCAGAACGACCTCGTCGTGCCGACCGCCGGCGTGTACGAGGCCGGCTCGTACCGGGTCGACGACCGGCTCGACCTGTCCGGGATGGCCCCGTCGATCGCCCATTCCGGATTCCTCGGCGACCCTCGCGTCCACGGCTGGCTCGCCGACCGGCTGCCGGGGAGCTGACAGTGACCTCCACGGTGATCTGGCTCGGCCCCCTGGACGGCGACAGCCATCCGGTCGAGTTGCGCGCGCCGGACGGCCTGTCCGGGCGCATGCCGGCGACAGCGGTCGACGACGTCCGGGCGCTCGACATCAGCACGGACGGAACTCCGAAAGCCGCCCTGGAGAAGGCCGGTCTCGCCCTGTACGACGCGTTGGCCACGGCGCTCGGCCCCGATTTCGGGCCGCGGCTGGCGGCGGCGGACGACGTCGTGCTGGACGTCGAGGCGGCCGAGCTGCGCCGTCTGCCGTGGGAGCTGCTCCGCGTCCGGCCCAGTAAGCGGATGATCTTCGCTGACGAGACCTGCCCGGCCGTGCGCGCTCGCCTGCCGTACGCCGTGACGCCGGCGGGCGTCCCGACTCCCGTCCACGTCCTGCTGGTGGTCGGCGACCCCACCGACAGCCGGATCAACGCGCAACAGGAGATCGATGCGGTCTACGCCGGAGTCTGCGAGCTTCCCGCCTGTTGGCAGGTGGACGTCCTGTCGGGACCGTCGGCGCCTGAGTTGAAGGCGGCCTTTGCCGACATCAAGCCGCACGTGCTGCATTTCATCGGCCACGGCGTGGACGATGAGGGCGTGCCGGCACTGGGCGTGGTCAGCCCGGTGGACGGGGAGTGGGCGCTCACCGCGGATTTCGTCGTCAATGCGCTTGGCCAGGCACAGCCGCCGTGCCTGGTCGTCCTCAACGCCTGTCGTACCGCCGGCGACGCCGAGCCCGCCGGGGAGGGGCTGGACGCCGCTTGGGGGGTGGCCGAGGCTTTCCTGGACATCGACGCCGGTGCTGTCGTGACGATGCAGGGGGATGTGGCGTCCGAGGCGGCCGTGGTGTTCAGCAAGGGGCTCTACCGCTCGTTGGTGCGCGGCCGGTCATTGCCCGGTGCGGTCGCGACCGCTCGCAACGACATGGCGTTCGATCCACGGCTTCGACCGCGCGACTGGGCCCTGCCGGTGCTGACCGCGCGGGTCGATCCGGCGAACGCGCTGAACGTCGTGCGGCACGTCGAACCCGACGAGGCCGTCCGGCGCGAGCCGAAGGTGTTCGACGACGTGCGTTGGATGGTGGACCGTAGCGCCGAACGGCGGCGGTTGTTGCGGTGGCTGGACGGCGCCGGGGACGACGCCGCGGTCGGCGTCGTCGGCGTCATGGGTGGTGAGCGGGTCGGGAAGAGCCTGATCGCTCTGGCCTGTGTCCTGGTGGGCCGCATGCGGGGCATGCCGGTCGCGTACGTGGATCTACGGCGCCGGGGCGGCCACCTCGACTGGGTCGGCTTCATGACGGCGGTCGTGGAGGCGGCCGTCACCGGCGCCGGCCCGGTGGCCGTGGTGCCGGCCGAGCGGTTCCGGACCCACCTCGAGAAGGTGGCCGCCGAGATGACGGCGGGCCTGCCCGGACGACCCGCGGTGTCGACGATCACCGATTCCGTCATGCCGCCCCGGCGGACCGGACCCCTGGGGCCGGACGACTACTACCGGGTCGCTTTCGAGGGGTTCGACGCCTTCGTCGACGAGGTCGCAGGCGAGCGGCCGCTTCTCGTGGTCGTCGACCACGTCGACCAGCTGCAGGAACAGAAGCCGATCGTCCGCTGGCTGATCGCGCCGGCGGCCGCCGCGAAGTCGGAACGCATCCGCATCGCGGTCGTCGGCCGGGAGAACGACCTCGACCTCGTGCTGCCCGGCACGGTCGTCGACCGGACCCGGGACCTGCACATCGCGGAGTTTCCGCCGGCCGACATCGTCAGGCTCGCCCATGAGTACTGCGTCCGGATCCAGCGCCGGGACGACTACCGCACCGCCCAGCGGGATGAGGCGGTCTGGAAGGAGTTCGTCGACGCGATCCTGGGCTGGGCCGAGGAACGCTCCGGCGGTGGCGTGGAGGTGTCACCCGTGGACCTGAAGTACATGGAACGGGCCAACCAGTGGCGGGTGAAGGCGCGATGAGCGTGTACGACGCCGCCGCGATGGCGACCCAGCTGCTTCGTGGCCTGGACGACTCGGCGCGGGGCGCGATCCAGCGTTGCTCCGTCGTCACCTCGTTCGACGAGCCGCTCTACGACGAGATCCTCCGTGCCGGAGGACCCGAACTGGACGAACTGGTCGACGAAGGCTGCGTCGAGATGAATCGCGGCTGGGGCGGGTACCAGGTGCCGCGCACTCTGCGGGACGCCGCGTGGACATCATGGTGGTCCGAGGCGGGGATCCCGCCCTCCACCAGGCAGGTGCCGTCGCCTTTGCGTGACCTGGCGATACGCGTCGCCGAACGGACAGAGACGCCGCCGGAGGAGGAGGTCCGGGCGCTGGTGCTGGCCGACCCGGACCGCGCCGCCGACCTGTTCGAGCGCGTCTACCGTGAGCGGGACGCGGTCCTGGACTATCCGGGCTGCCAGGATCTGCTCGACGTGCTGGCCCGCCCCGAGTTGCTGCCGCTGCTCAGTGCTCGCCTCGTCGAGCTGCGCAACGACCGCGACCGTCACCTCAAGGCGCGGCTCTTCTGGCATCCGTCGATGGTCGCGACGGCCCGGTATCTGCCCCGGCCGGCGGTCGAGGAGCGGCTCATCGCACTCCTTGCGAGCCGCGGCGCACAGGCCCTGCGCATGCACGCCACCGGTGGCATGGGCAAATCCACCGTCGTGCACCGGTTCATCGCGTGGTACTGCGTCGAGCGGCGCATTCCTTGCGCGCTGGTCGACCTCGACAGCGATGCCTTCGACGCCACGATGGCCGTCCGCTACCCATGGCTGGTCATCCTCGAGTTCGCGGCCCAGCTCAATCTGCAGATCGACGGCGCGCCGTACCACGAGCTGCTGCGCGAGTACGGCATCTACCGGTCGATGCTGCTGGCCGCGACCGGGGACGCCGCCCGATCGAGCAGCGTGGCCGCCGCCGAGCCCGCCACTCTGCGGCGACACGCGAGCGAGGTCGTCGAACGATTCCAGCGGGTGACCGCCACCCTGCCTGCTCCGCTCCTGCTGGTCGTCGACACGCTGGAAGAGGCGACGTTGTGTTACCCCGACGCCGAGCTCCTCATCGGCGTGCTGGCCGACCTGCGCGACGCCGCGCCGACGGCGAAGCTGGTGCTGGCCGGGCGCGGCACGGCGTCCGAGGCCGAGATCCCGAACCTGCGCCGCCTCTTCCCGGACGCGGCGCAGGCGGATCTGGTGATCAAGCCGTTCAACGAGGACGAGGCCGTCCGCTATCTCCGCGAGATCCGTGGCATCGACGACGATGCCGCGGTGAACGCGGTGGTCGGCCGGGCCGCCGGGTCACCGTGGCTGCTCAGCATGTACGCCGATGTCGCCGCGTTCCGGATGGCCGATCCCGCGGAGGCGGCCGGCTACGACCCCTACCTCGCGTGGTGCATCGACCGGGTGGTCGTCCGGCTCGCCGGCGGTGCGTTGCAGTGGATGGTGCGGTACGGCGTGGTCCCGCGGCGCCTGGAGCGTGACTTCGCCGAGCGACTCGTCTATCCCCGGATCGTGGCCGGCATGACGGGCGCGGCACCCGACGATGATCCCTCGCTCGACAACCTCCCGCCGCACGACAAGCCGCTGTTCCCGGCCGACGGCCCCCCTGACCTGACGTTCGAGGCGGTCTGGGACCGGCTGGTGCGCTACGCCAACGAGTCGTCCTGGGCGAGGCTCTCCCCGGACCGTCGTACCGTGTTGTTCGACGAGGCGCTCAGTGGCCCGATGCGCCGCATGCTGGCCGCGCACGCGATCCACCGTCACCTGCACCAGGATGCCGTCGACTACTACCGGGCGGCCGGCGACCGGCAGCAGGAGCTCTACCATCTGTTCCAGGTCGATCCGGCGGACTGGGCCGTCCGCTGGCGACAGACGATTGAGGACTGCTGGTCGCGGGGCGACATCGGCGGCGTTGTCGCGGTCACCGAGGACGCAGTGGCGCCCGACTACGCCGGAGAGCCCGATCCGTTCGGGCAACGGTCCGGGCCGACCGTCGACGGGCCGGACCTGGCTCATGCCTACACCGAGCAGGCCTGGGCCCTCACGGTGCAGGGCCGGCGCGACGGTGTCGCCACCGGCGATCCGCTCTGGGCCAGGGCGTTGCGTTGCGCGAGGCTGGCGTCGTTCCCCGGTACCGGTCACGTTCCGGCGCGGTGGCTGGCGGCGTATGCCACCTGCATGCTGATGAGCGGGCAGTATCCCGAGGCGCTCGACGCGCTCGACGCGGGTGCGGAACCGGGTGACGATCCCGCCGTCCGGAACGAACTCACGTTGCTGCGGGTGGAGGCGCTCGTCGGGCTGGGCCGTCGCGCTGAGGCCTGGGCCGCCGTTGTCCCGGCCGTCCAGGCACTGGAGTGGGCGCGAGTGTTTCCCTGGACGGTCGTGCGTGCCGCCTCGGTCGCCACTGCTCTGGCGTGCCGGCTGGGCCGGGTCGGCTGGGCCTGCGATCTGGTCGATGGAGTGCTGGACGATGCCGGGGAGCACGCCGCACGCGACCTGCGGCGGCTGCGCGCCCGGCTGGCGCTCATCGCCGGTGCGCCCGGCTATGCCCTGATCGGGCTGGACGAGACCACCGATGCGGACCTGCTCGTCGAGGCACTTCTGGAGTCGGGACGGCCCGAAGCGGGCGTGCGGGCCGCGCTCTCGGCGCTGACCCGGCTGGACGCCGACGGACAGGCGGCACAACGAGCCCAGCTTCTGACCTTGGAAGCCCGCTGCCTGGCCGCGTTGCTCGATGACGAGGACATGATCGATCGTCTCGACCGGGCCTTCGCGATCTGGACCTCGCTGCAGGACGTCGGTGCGGCCGCGCTGACCGCGGTGACCAAGGTCGGGCTGATCCTGGACACCTCGGGCGACCTGCGCGCCGCGCAGGCGTACCTCGACGAGTTCGAGCGTCTCCAGCCGAGACCGGCCGGCATTCACCTGGCGCGGCACGCCGTCGCCTCGGCCCGCCTGGCCGCGGCCCGTGGCAACCGGACGGCGGCCTACGCAACCTGCCGGCGGGCCCTCGAGATGATGGCAGCACGGGACGACGGCGTCCTGCTCAGGGCCGAGGTCGCGGTGCAGGCGCTGGCCGTGGCATCCGCGGGGGACGCCGAGGCAGCGGCCGATGCGCTGGCCGCATTGCTGGACCGGGTTGAGCCGCCTGCCGTGCGTTTGCGTCTGCTGTCCGGACTGCGGCACTGCCCCGGCC
>NZ_JBEZGQ010000047.1:0-18921 GCF_040650095.1 Actinoplanes sp. NPDC048791
GTCATGCCGGCTCGATCAGGCGCCCCAGCCGGCCTGCTGGCCGCCGACCCGGTCCTGGACGATCTGCTCCTGGTAGCCGCTGCGCCGGTAGGCCGCGACCGGGTTCGGGTCCAGGCCCGCATCCGCGCGGACCTCGGCCAGCAGTGGCCGCACGTCGGTGTTGTAGGCGTCCATCAGCACCGCGTTCGCTTCCAGCACATCGCCGTCGTTCTGGGCGCTGCCCAGCGCGTCCCGGTCGACCAGCAGCGCCTTCGCCGTCGCTTCCTGGATGTTCATCACCGAGCGGATGATCGCGGGGATCTTCGTCTCGATGTTGTGGCACTGATCCAGCATGAAGTTGATGCCGTAGGCCGGGTCCAGCGCGCCGCCGCGGACGATCTCGTACATGATCCGGAAGAGCTGGAACGGGTCCGCCGCCCCGGCCATCAGGTCGTCGTCGGCGTAGAAGCGGCTGTTGAAGTCGAAGGCGCCCAGCTTGTTCTGGCGCAGCAGGAACGCCACGATGAACTCGATGTTCGTGCCCGGGGCGTGGTGGCCGGTGTCGATGCACACCGTCGCCTTCTCGCCCAGCTCGATGCAGTGCGCGTACGACGTGCCCCAGTCCGGGACGTCGGTGGCGTAGAAGGCCGGCTCGAACAGCTTGTACTCCAGCAGGATGCGCTGGTCGTCGCCGAGCCGGTCGTACGTCTCGCGCAGGGCCGCGGCCAGCCGGTCCTGGCGGTTGCGCAGGTCGTCCTGGCCGGGGTAGTTGATGCCGTCGGCGAACCACAGCTTCAGGTCCCGCGAGCCGGTCGCGTCCATGATGGCGATCGCCTCGAGCAGGTGGTCGGTGGCCTTGCGGCGTACGCCGGCGTCCGGGTTGGTGACCGAGCCCAGCTTGTAGTCGTCGTCCTGGAAGACGTTGGTGTTGATGGCACCGATCCCCACCCCGAGCGACTCGGCGTAGGAACGCAGCTCGGCGTAGTCGTCCACCTTGTCCCAGGGGATGTGCAGCGCGACCGTCGGCGCCACCCCGGTGAACTTGTGCACGGTGGCGGCGTCGGCGATCTTCTCCCGCGGGTTGCGGGGCACGCCGGCCTGGGCGAAGACCTTGAACCGGGTGCCGGAGTTGCCGAAGGCCCAGGATGGGGTCTCGATCCGCTGGGCGGCGAGGGCCCGCTTGACGGCGGCCAGATCAGCCATGTGGATCACTTCTCTTCTGCTAGGTGGAAAACCTCGGTCAGCAGCACGAAGCTCTCGTCCGGTGGGCGGCCGTCGATGCCGGTGAAGAACTCGGCCATCTCCGCCTGCCAGCGGGCGTTCACCTCGGTCCGCGCCATTGCCGCCTGGGCCGCCGCGAGGTCGTCGGTCTCGACGTAGCCGACCAGCAGCCCGTCGGAACGCAGGAACAGGGAGTAGTTGCGCCAGCCGGTGGCCCGCAATGCGTCCTGCATCTCGGGCCACACGGCCTGGTGCCGCTCCACGTACTCCGCCATCCGCTCGGGGCGGACCTGGAGGTTGAAGCAGTAGCGCATCGGTCAGAAGTTGAACTGGTCGATGTTCTCGGCGGTGAACTCGGTCGGCGGGCCGAGCACGATCTCGCCGGCCGCGCCGACGGTGTACTCGCCGAGCTTGCCGGCCTTGAACTTCTCGCCTTCCTTACCGGTGATCTGGTTCGAGGCCAGCGCCGCACCCGCGTACGCGGCCAGGTAGCCGATGTCGGCCGGGTTCCACAGCGCGAACTTCTTCACGGTGCCGTCCTTGACGTACTCGCGCATCTGGTTCGGCAGGCCCAGGCCGGTGATCGCCACCTTGCCCTTGTAGTTCGAGGAGCTGACGTAGCGCGAGGCCGCGGCGATGCCCACGGTGGTCGGCGAGACGATGACCTTCAGGTTCGGGTACGACTGCAGCAGGCCCTGCGCCTCCTGGAACGACTTCTGGTCGTCGTCGTTGCCGTACGCCGTCTTGACCAGCTTGAGCTTGGCGTTCTCGGGCTTGGCCAGCTCCGTCTTCATGACCTCGATCCAGGCGTTCTGGTTGGTCGCGTTCGGGGTCGCCGACAGGATCGCGATCTCACCGGAGCCGCCGGCCAGCTCGCTGGCCATCTTGACCAGGCTCTCGCCGATGCCCTGGGTGGTGGCCTGGTTGATGAAGACGTCCCGGCAGTCCTTGGAGGCGTCCGAGTCGAAGGCCACGATCTTGATGCCGGCCTGGCGGGCCTGGTTCAGCGACGGGCAGACCGCGTTCGGGTCGTTGGCCGCGATGCCGATCACGTTCTGCTGCTGCTGGATCAGCGTGTTGATGTAGCTGACCTGCGAGGAGGCGCTGGCGTCGTTCGGGCCGACCAGCTTGTACTCGCCCTTGAGCTCGCCCGCGGCGACCTTGCCGCCACCCACCTCGACGTCGGTGTACGGGTTGTTGAGCTGCTTCGGCAGGAAGGCGATCTTGAGGCCTTCCTTGAGCTTCGCGTTCGGGTCGGCTGCGCCGGACTGGGCGGCGGCGGGGCCGGATTTGTCGGCGCTGTCCTTGGTGGTGCCACCGCAGGCGGCGATGCCGAGGACAAGAAGTGAGGCGGCGCCTGCGGAGAGTAGGCGTCGGTGGGAACGAAGCATGGCGTACTCCTTGGAGGGCGAGGGGTCAGACAGCAGCGGCGCGGCGAAGTTTCCGCCTTTGCCAGGTGGTGCGGATCGAGGTCGCGATGTTGGGCAGCAGCACGGAGAGCACGAGCAGGGCACCGGTGACGATGTTCAGCGCCTGGCCCGACACGTCCTGCAGGCGCAGGGCGTTCTGCAGAGCGGCGAGCAGGACCACGCCGGCCAGGACCCCGGGGAGGGTGCCCTTGCCGCCGAAGATGGAGACGCCGCCGAGCAGGACCGCGGCGACCACGGCCAGCTCGAGTCCGGCGCCGTTGTCGGCCCGGGCGCTGGAGTAGCGCAGCGTCCAGAGCACTCCGACCAGTCCGGCGACCGCGCCGCTGACCACGTACAGCCAGAACTTGGTGCGGGCCACCCGGATGCCGGAGAAATGGGCGGCCTGGGCGTTCGCGCCGATCGCGTACAGCGACCGGCCGAACGGGGTCGCGTGCAGGATCACCCCGAAGATCGCCGCCAGGACGACGATCAGGATGAGGACATTGGGCACCGGTCCGTCGCCGATCGTGCCGGTCACCCAGCCGGTGTAGCTGAACGGGAAGTCCGCGACCGCGCCGTCACCCAGGACCACCAGCGCGAGCCCGCGATAGAGGGCGAGTGTGCCGATCGTGACCGCCAGCGACGGCAGGCCCAGTCCGGTGACCAGGAAGCCGTTGACGGCCCCGAGGATCGCGCCGGCGATGATGCAGATCGGGATGATCGACTCGATGGACAGTCCCTGGTTCCACAGGTAACCCATGATCGAGCTGGCCAGCCCGAGCGTGCTGGCCACCGACAGGTCGATCTCCCCGGTGACGATGATGAACGTCATCGGCAGCGCGACCAGCATGATCGGCAGCAGGTCCAGGATCAGGAAGGTGAAGTTGCGGCTGGTGCCGAAGTTGGTCACCGAGAACGACGCCACCACCAGCACGAAGACGGTCAGCAGGACGATGATGCTGTCCCAGGATGAGAGTCTCCTTCTGACTTCAGACATGGCTGTCCTTCTTCCGCAGCGAGCGGGCGATCCGCACCGCGACCAGGCGGTCGGCGCAGATGGCCAGGATGATCAGGGCGCCGACGATGGCCTGCTGCCAGAACTGGTTGATGTCCAGCACGGTCAGGGCGCTGCCGATCACGGTCAGCAGCAGGGCGCCGAGGCCCGCGCCCCAGACCGTGCCGCTGCCCCCGAAGACCGCCACCCCGCCGACGACCACGGCCGCGACGACGTTGAGTTCCAGGCCGGTGCCGGCGGCCGCGTCGACCGTGCCGAAGCGGGCGGCGAAGAGCACCCCGGCCAGCCCGGCGAGGGCGCCGCTCAGGATGAACGCGCCGAGCAGGTTGCGGGCCACCTTGATGCCGGCCAGCTCGGCGGCCTGCGGGCTGGAGCCCATCGCGTACAGCTCGCGGCCCACCCGGTAGTTGCGCATCAGCAGGGAGACGCCGCCGACGACGACCAGCGCGATCAGGACCAGCCACGGGATGCCCAGGATCGAGTCGTTGGCGAAGGTCAGGAAGTGCCGGGGCAGCTCGTCGGCGTTGACCTGCTGGCCACCGGCCCACGAGTAGGTGATGCCGCGGAACATGTAGAGCGTGCCGAGCGTGACCACCAGTGCGGGCACCCGGCCGTACCGGACCAGCACGCCGTTGAGCAGGCCGGCCGCGCCGCCGACGGCGAGGCCCACGATGATCGCGACGACCATCGGCAGGCCGGGGTTGTCGCTCATCATGGTGGCGACGGTGAAGGCGCTGAGGCCGAGCACCGACCCGACCGAGAGGTCGATGTTGCGGGTGATGACCACGACAGCCTGGCCGGCGGCCATCACCGCGAGGATGGCCGTGTTCAGCAGGATGTCGCGGATGCTCTGCCCGGACAGAAACCGCGGGTTGCTCGCGGCGGTGTAGCCGACCAGCACCACCAGAGCCAGGATGATGCCCAGCTCCCGCACCTTGACCAGCCCGGAGAAGAGCCGGCGGGGCGCCGCCACGGCCGCCGTCATGTGGTCACCTGCTGGCCCATTGCCGCGTACATGACGTTCTCCTCGGTGGCTTCGGCGCGGGTGAGCTGGGCGGCCACGTGCCCCTCGCGCAGGACGATGATCCGGTCCGCCATGCCCAGCACCTCGGGCAGCTCGGACGAGACCATGACGACGGCGAGCCCGCGGGCCGCCAGCGACGACATCAGCCGGTGCACCTCGGCCTTGGTGCCGACGTCGATGCCGCGGGTGGGCTCGTCGACGATCAGCAGCTTGGGGTTGGTGGCCAGCCACTTGGCCAGCACCACCTTCTGCTGGTTGCCGCCGGACAGCGTGCCCACCGGGTCGGACAGCCGGCCCAGCTTGGTCTGCAGCTGACTCGTCCAGCTCGTCGCCTCGCGGCGTTCGGCCGCGCCGAAGAGCAGGCCGAGCTTGGCCAGCGCGCGGCTGCGCGGCAGGGTCACGTTGCGTTCGACCGACAGGTCCATGATCAGCCCCTGCTGGCGTCGGTCCTCGGGGACCAGCGCCATGCCGGCGGCCATGGCCGCGCGGGGCGAGCCCGCCTTGAGCGGCTTGCCGAGGAAGCGGACCGACCCGGTGTCGTACCGGTCGACGCCGAACACCGCCTGCATGACCTCGGAACGGCCCGCACCGACCAGCCCGGCCAGCGCGACGATCTCGCCGGCCCGGACCGTGAAGCTGATGTCCCGGAAGACCCCCTCGCGGCCGAGCCCGTCCACTTCGAGCACGGTCTCGCCGATCTCGGTGTCCTGCTTCGGGAACAGCGTGCTCAGGTCGCGCCCGACCATCCGCCGGATCATGTCGTCGACGCTGAGGTCGGCGACCAGCTCGGTGCACACGTGCTTGCCGTCGCGCATGATCGTGACCCGCTGGCAGAGCGCGGTGATCTCCTCGAAGCGGTGCGAGATGAACATGATCGCGGCGCCCTCGTCGCGCAGCGCCCGGGTGACCGCGAAGAGCCGGTCGACCTCGACACCGCTGAGCGCCGCGGTCGGCTCATCCATGATCAGGACGCGGGCCTCGCTGGAGAGCGCCTTGGCGATCTCGACGAGCTGCTGGTCGGCGATGGAGAGCCCGCGGGCCGGGCGGTCCGGGTCGATGTGCACGCCGAGACGGGTGAAGAGCCGGGCCGCGTTGTCGTGCATCGCCCGGCGGTCGATCTGCCGGAGGCGGGTCAGCGGCTGGTTGCCCATCGCGATGTTCTCGGCGACGGACAGGTCGGGGAAGAGCGTCGGCTCCTGGTAGATCACCGCGATGCCGGCCGCCTTGGCGTCACCGGGACCGGCGAACTCGACCTCCGTGCCGTTGACGGCCAGCGCGCCGGTGTCCGGCCGGTGCACGCCGGCGAGCATCTTGACGATGGTGGACTTGCCCGCGCCGTTCTCGCCGACCAGGGCGTGCGCCTCGCCCGCGTACAGGGGGAAGCTGACGCCCTGCACGGCCGCGACGGCGCCGAAGGACTTGGTCACCTCGCGCACTTCGAGCAGTGCCGGGCCGGGCCGCGACTCGTCGGGCGTTGCCGCCACGGGCCACCTCCGCAGGGATGTTTGAAATGTTTCATACGGCGTGTGACGAACGTAGGTGGCCCCGATCACACGTGTCAAGCACCTGGATGAAACCTTCTCGAAACGGGAAGCCGGGTGGTACGAGTTATCCCGTACGATGTCGCTTCAACGTTTCAAAGGGGGATCCGTGGTCAACGGCAGGACACCGTCCGTCAAGGACGTCGCCCGCTCGGCCGGGGTCTCCCTGGGCACGGTCTCGAACGTGATGAACCGCCCCGAGGTGGTCAGCCCCACCACCCGGGAGCGGGTCGAGCGGGCCATGGTGGAGCTGGGCTTCGTGCGCAACGAGTCGGCCCGGCAGCTGCGGGCCGGCACCAGCCGCACCCTGGCCTACGTGATGCTGGACGGCAGCAACCCCTTCTTCCACGACGTCGCGCAGGGCATCGAGCTCGCCGCCGAGGACGCCGACCTATCGCTGTTCATCTGCAACAGCAACGGCCGGGCCGAGCGCGAGGAGGTCCACCTCGACCGCCTCATGCAGCAGCGGGTGCAGGGCATCCTGATCACCCCGGTCAATCCGGACGCGCCGCACCTGGCCGAGATCAGCCGCCGCGGCATCCCGGTGGTCATCGTCGACCGGGTCGGTGCGGGCGGTCTCTTCTGCTCGGTCGCCGTTGATGACGTGCTGGGCGGCCGGATCGCGGTCGAGCACCTGGCCGAGCAGGGGCACACCCGGGTCGCCGTGGTCGGCGGGCCGGAGTCGATCGGTCAGGTCCGCGAGCGCGTCGAGGGGGCCCGGCAGATCTGGGCCGAGCTGGGCCTGCCGCCGGAGGATCTGATCCATCTGCCGACGGCCGGGCTGACCGTCGCCGAGGGCCGCTCGGCCGGTGAACGGCTGGCCGGCATCCCGGCGCGACGCCGGCCGACCGCCGCGTTCTGCGCCAACGATCTGCTCGCGCTCGGCCTGTTGCAGCAGAGCATCGGCGCGGGCCTGCGGGTGCCGGAGGAGCTGGCCATCGTGGGCTTCGACGACATCGAGTTCGCCGCCGCGGCCGCCGTGCCGCTGACCTCGGTGCGCCAGCCGCGCCAGGAGCTGGGCCGGGCCGCGGCGCAGCTGGTGATCGACGAGGCGACCAATCCCGAACACGTGCACCAGCAGCCGTTGTTCGTCCCGGAGCTGGTCGCGCGGGCCTCCACGGTCGTCCGTTCCCGCGCCTACTGACATCGTTTCATCAGCCGGCGGATCGGGCGCGAAGTATTGACCCCGGCGGCTCGGGGCCCGTAACCTTCTGGCAATCTGTGAAACGTTTCATGGCCCCGCCTGCGAAGGATGCTCATGTCGAACCCCGCAGTCAGCGACCTCCTGGCCCGCAGCAACCGCCTCGGCGCCGACCCGCGCAACACCAACTACGCCGGCGGCAACACCTCGGCCAAGGGGACGGAGATCGACCCCGTCACCGCCGCGCCGACCGAGCTGGTCTGGGTCAAGGGCTCGGGCGGCGACCTCGGCACGCTGAAGGAGTCCGGCCTCGCGGTGCTGCGGCTCGACCGGCTCCGCGCGCTGGCCGGCGTCTTCCCCGGCGTCGACCGCGAGGACGAGATGGTGGCCGCCTTCGACTACTGTCTGCACGGCCGTGGCGGCGCCGCCCCGTCGATCGACACGGCCATGCACGGCCTGGTGGACGCGCCGCACGTCGACCACCTGCACCCGGACGCCGGCATCGCGCTGGCGACCGCGGCCGACGGGCCGGCGCTGACCAAGGAGATCTTCGGCGACCGGGTGCTGTGGGTGCCGTGGCGCCGGCCCGGTTTCCAGCTCGGCCTCGACATCGCCGCCGTGCAGCGGGCCAATCCGCAGGCCATCGGCGTCGTGCTCGGCGGGCACGGGATCACCGCGTGGGGCGCCACCAGCGCCGAGTGCGAGGCCAACTCGCTGGAGATCATCAACACCGCCGCGGCGTGGATCGCCGCGCACGGCCGCGAGGCGCCCTTCGGCCCGCTGGTGCACGAGCCGCTGCCCGATGAGGTACGCCGTGAGCGCGCGGCCGCCCTGTTCCCGATCGTGCGCGGTCTCGCCTCCACCGACCGTCCGCAGGTGGGCCACTACACCGACAGCGAGGTCGTGCTCGACTTCGTCCGCCGCGAGCGGATGCCCGAGCTGGCCGCGCTGGGCACCTCCTGCCCGGACCACTTCCTGCGTACCAAGGTCAAGCCGCTGGTGCTGGACACCGCGCCGGACGCCCCGCTGGAGGAGGTCGAGGCCCGGCTCAAGGAGCTGCACGCCGCCTACCGCGAGGACTACCGCGCGTACTACGAGCGGCACGCCGGCCCGGACAGCCCGGCCATGCGCGGCGCGGACCCGGCGATCGTGCTGGTCCCCGGCGTCGGCATGTTCAGCTTCGGCGCCAACAAGCAGACCGCGCGGGTGGCCGGCGAGTTCTACGTCAACGCGATCAACGTGATGCACGGCGCCGAGTCGGTCTCGACCTACGCGCCGATCGACGAGTCGGAGAAGTTCCGGATCGAGTACTGGGCGCTGGAGGAAGCCAAGCTCCGGCGGATGCCCCGGCCCAAGCCGCTGGCCACCCGGATCGCGTTCGTCACCGGTGGCGGCTCGGGCATCGGCAAGGCGATCGCGCTGCGGCTCGCCGCCGAAGGTGCCTGCGTCGTCGTGGCGGACCGGGACTTCGATGCCGCGACCGCGGTGGCGGCCGAGATCGGCGGCCCGGACGTCGCGGTGGCGGTGGCCGCCGACGTGACCTCCGAGGCGCAGGTCGGCACCGCGCTGCGGGACGCGGTGCTGGCCTTCGGCGGGGTGGACCTGGTGGTCAACAACGCCGGGCTGTCCATCTCCAAGCCGCTGCTGGAGACCACCGAGGCCGACTGGGACCTGCAGCACGACGTCATGGCCAAGGGCTCGTTCCTGGTCGCCAAGGCCGCCGCGGGCGTCATGATCGGGCAGGGGCTGGGCGGCGACATCGTCTACATCTCCAGCAAGAACTCGCTGTTCGCGGGCCCGAACAACGTCGCCTACGGTGCGGCCAAGGCCGACCAGGCGCACCAGGTCCGGCTGCTCGCCGCCGAGCTGGGCGGGCACGGCATCCGGGTCAACGGCATCAACCCCGACGGCGTGGTCCGCGGCTCCGGCATCTTCGCCGGCGGCTGGGGCGCCAAGCGGGCCGCCGTGTACGGCGTACCGGAATCCGAGCTCGGCGCCTACTACGCCCAGCGCACGCTGCTCAAGCGCGAGGTGCTCCCGGAGCACGTGGCCAACGCGGTGTTCGTGCTGACCGGCGGCGAGCTGTCGCACACGACCGGCCTGCACATCCCGGTGGACGCCGGGGTGGCGGCGGCCTTCCTGCGGTGAACACCTTCGCGGCGGTCGACCTGGGCGCGTCCAGCGGGCGCGTCATGGTCGGCCGGGTCGGTCCGGGGTCGCTGTCGCTGGACGCCGTCAACCGTTTCGCCAACGAGCCGGTACGCGCCGGCGGAACGCTGTACTGGGACATCCTCGCGCTGTACCGCGGCGTCCTGGAGGGTCTGCGCCTCGCCGGGCCGGTCGACGGCATCGGCATCGACTCGTGGGCGGTGGACTACGGGCTGCTCGACGCGACCGGGACGCTGCTCGGCAACCCGGTGCACTACCGGGACACCCGCACCGAGGGCGCGGCCGCCAAGGTCGCCGCGGTGGTCGGCGAGGACAAGCTGTACGCGCTGACCGGCCTGCAGAAGCTGCCGTTCAACACGATCTACCAGCTGGTGGCCGCGGCCGGCACCCCGCAGCTGGACGCGGCCCGGCAGCTGCTCATGATCCCGGACCTGCTGGCGTACTGGCTGACCGGCGAAACGGGAGCGGAATTCACCAACGCTTCCACCACCCAGCTTCTCGATCTAGGCTCAGGGGGGTGGGCCGGAGAACTGATGTCCGCGCTCGGGATCCGGCCCACTCTCTTCCCGCCGCTGCGCGCGCCCGGCACGGTGATCGGCCCGGTGCGGCCCGAGCTGGGCCTGGGCACCCCGGACGTCATCGCGGTCGGCTCGCACGACACCGCCTCGGCCGTGGTGGGCGTCCCGGCCGCCGGTGACAATTTCGCCTATATCTCCTGCGGGACGTGGTCGCTGGTCGGCGTCGAGCTGGACGCGCCGGTGCTGACCGAGGCGTCGCGGCTGGCCAACTTCACCAACGAGGGCGGCGTCGACGGCACCGTGCGCTATCTGCGCAACGTGATGGGGCTCTGGCCGTTGCAGGAGTGCCTGCGCGAGTGGGGTGCGCCCGACCTGCCCGTGCTGCTGCGCGAGGCTGCGGCCGTACCGGCTTTTGCCGCTGTTGTTGATCTCGACGACCCGGTGTTCCTGCCGCCGGGCGACATGGTCGCCCGGCTCACCGCGGCCAGTGGCCGCGGCCCGTTCGGCTCGCCCGCCGCGGTCGTGCGGTGCATCCTGGACAGCCTGGCGCTCGCCCACCGTCGTGCGGTGCGCCAGGCCCAGCAGCTGTCCGGGCGGCACGTCGACGCGGTGCACATCGACGGCGGTGGCGCCCGCAACGAGCTGCTCTGCCAGCTCACCGCCGACGCCTGCGGGCTGCCCGTGCTGGCCGGCCCGGTCGAGGCGACCGCGTTCGGCAACGTGCTCGTGCAGGCCCGGGCCGCGGGAACGATCAACGGTGATCTCTCGGCACTACGGGCCCTGCTGCGGGAGACTCAGCAGATCGTGCGCTACGAACCGCGCGGCGACGCGGCCGCGTGGCAAGCGGTCGAGCGCCGGCTGGAGGCCTGACATGCGCATCGCCTTGTTCGTGACCTGCCTGGCCGACACCATGTTCCCGGCCGCGGCCAAGGCGACCGTGCAGTTGCTGGAGCGGCTGGGCCACGAGGTGGTCTTCCCCGCGGGGCAGACCTGCTGCGGCCAGATGCACATCAACACCGGCTATCAGAAGGACGCGCTGCCGCTGGTCCGCCGGCACGTGCGCACGTTCGCGCCGTACGACGTGGTGGTCGCGCCCTCCGGATCGTGTGTCGGGTCGGTGCGGCACCAGCACGCGATGGTGGCCCGGGCGGCGGGCGACGAGGGGCTGGCCGCGCGGGCCGAGGACGTCGCCGGCCGGACGTACGAGCTGTCCGAGCTGCTGGTGGACGTGCTCGGGGTGGAGGACGTCGGGGCGTACTACCCGCACCGGGTCACGTACCACCCGACCTGCCACTCGCTGCGGATGATCCGGGTCGGCGACAAGCCGCAGCGGCTGTTGCGCCACGTCCGCGGGCTGGAGCTGATCGAGCTGCCCGCGGCCGACCAGTGCTGCGGCTTCGGTGGCACCTTCGCGCTGAAGAACGCCGACACGTCGACCGCGATGCTGGCCGACAAGATGCGCCACGTGCTCGACACCGGCGCGGAGGTCTGCACCGCCGGCGACTCGTCCTGCCTGATGCACATCGGCGGTGGCCTGTCGCGGCTCGACGCGGGCGTCCGGACCGTGCACCTCGCCGAGATCCTCGCCGCGACGGAGCCGGCATGACCGCCTGCACCGCAGCGAAGCAAGGGCCAGAAGGGCATGCCAAAGGAGATTCAGCATGACCACTTTCCTGGGTATGCCCACGCCCGCCCCGCGCGGAGTGGGAAACCTGCGCGGCGAGGAGCCGTTCCCGGCCGCCGCCCGCAAGGCTCTGGGCAACGCCCAGCTGCGCCGCAACCTGGGCCACGCCACCACGACGATCCGGGCCAAGTCCGGTGCGGTCATCGCCGAGCTGCCCGACTGGCAGGAGCTGCGTACGGCCGGCTCGGCCCTGAAGACCGACACCATGGCCCGGCTGCCCGAGCTGCTGCTCCAGCTGGAGGAAAAGGTCACCGCGGCCGGCGGGGTCGTGCACTGGGCCGCCGACGCGAACGAGGCCAACCGGATCGTCACGGAGCTGGTCCGGGCCACCGGCCACGACCGGGTCATCAAGGTCAAGTCGATGGCCACCCAGGAGATCGGCCTCAACGAGGCGCTGGAGGCGGCCGGCATCGAGCCGGTCGAGACCGACCTGGCCGAGCTCATCGTCCAGCTCGGACACGACAAACCCAGCCACATCCTGGTGCCGGCGATCCACCGCAACCGCGCCGAGATCCGCGAGATCTTCCTGCGTGAGATGCCCGGCGTCGACCCGGCGCTGACCGACGAGCCGGTGATCCTGGCCGGAGCTGCCCGGCGCTACCTGCGCGAGACCTTCCTGAGCACCAAGGTCGCGGTGTCGGGGGCCAACTTCGCCGTCGCGGAGACCGGGACGCTGGCGGTGCTGGAGTCCGAGGGCAACGGCCGGATGTGCCTGACCCTGCCCGAGACCCTGATCACGGTCATGGGCATCGAGAAACTCGTACCGACCTGGCAGGACCTCGAGGTGTTCCTGCAACTGCTGCCACGGGCGTCGACCGGCGAGCGGATGAACCCGTACACGTCCATGTGGACCGGGGTGACGCCCGGCGACGGGCCGCAGAACTTCCACCTGGTGCTGCTCGACAACGGGCGCACCGCGGTGCTGGCCGACGAGGTCGGCCGCCAGGCGCTGCACTGCATCCGCTGCTCGGCGTGCCTCAACGTGTGCCCGGTGTACGAGCGGACCGGCGGGCACGCATACGGGTCGGTCTATCCGGGGCCGATCGGGGCGGTGCTGTCGCCGCAGCTCACCGGGGTCGAGGACAACGCCTCGCTGCCGTACGCGTCGTCGCTCTGCGGTGCCTGTTTCGACGCCTGCCCGGTGAAGATCGACATTCCCTCGATCCTGGTGCACCTGCGCAACGAGGTGCCCCATCCGCGGGCCGAGAAGGCGGTGATGGCGTCGGCGGCGTACACGATGGACCACCCGAAGCTCTACGCGGCCGCGCAGCATGCCGCCAAGCTCAGCAAGCTCGCCGGCCGGCGGTTGCCGCCGCCGTTGAACGGCTGGACCGCCAGCCGGGATCTGCCGGATCCGCCGCCGGAGACCTTCCGCGACTGGTGGGCGAAGCGATGAGCAGCAAGGACCTGATGCTGGGCCGGATCCGGGCCGCGCTCGGCGACACCGCGCCCCCGGTCGGGATCCCGCGCGACTACCGCCGTGGTGACCAGGTGGCCGACCTCGACCTGCTGGTGCACCGGCTGGAGGACTACAAGGCGGTCGTGCACCGCGGTGTCTCGGTCGCCGAGACCGTGGCTGCTCTCGCTCCGGCGCCGCTGATCGTGCCGCCCGGCATCGACCCCGAGTGGCTGCCGGACGGCGTCGAGGTGCTGCGCGACGAGGGTCTGAGTGCCGACACGCTGGCGGTCGCCGGGGGAGTGCTGACGGCGGCCACGGTCGCCGTCGCGGAGACCGGGACCATCGTGCTCGACGGCTCGCCCGACCAGGGCCGCCGGATCATCTCCCTGCTGCCGGACCTGCACATCTGCGTGGTACGCGCGGACCAGGTGGTCGCGTCGGTGCCCGAGGCGCTGACCCGGCTCGACCCGCACCGGCCGCTCACCTGGATCAGCGGCCCGTCCGCCACCAGCGACATCGAACTCAACCGCGTCGAGGGCGTCCACGGCCCGCGCCGCCTGCACGTCATCCTGTTGGAGGCATCGTGACTCATAGGCAGACCAGAATCGGGCTTGTTGCGGGCGGGCTGGGGACGTACTGGCCGCAGTTCCCGGGCCTGTTGCCGCAGCTGCAGGAATCGGCCCGATATGTCTCGCAGCGGTTCCAGGAGATGGAGACCGAGGTCGTCGACGTCGGGTTCATCTCGGACGCTCAGGAGGGGGCGGCTGCCGCGGAGAAGCTGCGCCGTGCTGACTGCGACCTGATCGTGCTGTTTCTGACGACGTACCTCACGGCCTCGATGGTCTTGCCGATCGCTCAGCGCGCCAACACCCCGGTGCTGGTCATCGACCTCCAGCCGACCGAGAAGATGGACCACGCGTCCTTCGACACCGGGGCCTGGCTGGCGTACTGCGGGCAGTGCCCGGTGCCCGAGATGGGCAACACGTTCCGCCGGGCCGGGATCCCGTTCCGGTCGGTCTCCGGCTGGCTGCGCCAGGAGTCGGCCTGGCGGCGGATCGGCCAGTGGATCCGGGCCGCGCACGTCCGCGCGGCGCTGCGGCACGCCCGGCACGGCCTGATGGGCCACCTCTACCCCGGCATGCTCGACGTCTCGACCGACCTGACGCTGCTGCCGGTGACGTTCGGCTCGCACGTCGAGGTGCTGGAGTTCGACGACCTGCGCCAGCGCGTCGAGAAGGTCACCGAGGCCGAGACCAAGCAGCGGATGGACCTGGCCCGGGAGATCTTCACCCTGGACGACACGGTCCGGGAGGAGGACTTCGCCTGGGGCGCGACCGTCTCGGTGGCGCTGGACCGCCTCGTCGACGACTTCGAGCTGGACAGCATCGCCTACTACCACCGCGGCCTCGACGGCGAGCAGCACGAACGCCTCGGCGCCGGCATGATCCTGGGCGCGTCCCTGCTGACCGCCCGCGGCATCCCGACGACCGGCGAGTACGAGCTGCGCACGACCGTGGCCCAGCTGGCCACCCAGGCGGTCGGGGCCGGCGGCTCCTTCTGCGAGCTGCAGGCGCTGAACTTCGAGGACAACGTGGTGGAGATGGGCCACGACGGCCCGGCGCACCTGGCGGTCAGCGCCCGCGACCCGCTGCTGCGCGGGCTGGGCGTCTACCACGGCAAGCGCGGCTGGGGCGTCAGCGTGGAGTTCGACGTACGGCCCGGCCCGGTCACCCTGCTCGGTCTGGGGCAGGACCGGGACGGCTCGCTGTCGTTCATCGCCGCCGAGGGGACCGTGGTGCCGGGTCCGCTGCTGGCGATCGGCAACACGACCAGCCGGGTCGACTTCGGCCGGGATCCGGGCGAATGGGTGGACGACTGGAGTGCGTCCGGCGTGGGCCACCACTGGTCACTGTCGCTGGATCACCGGGCCGCGGACTACAAGGCGGCGGCGAGCCTGCTGGGCATCGACTTCCGGCAGGTCTGAGCGGGCGAACTGTCGTACCCGGTGCTTATGGTGCCGGGATGACTATTGCTGTCACCGCCGCAACCGGTCATGTCGGCTCCCGCGCCGTGCAGGTGCTGGTCCAGGCCGGGGTGCGCCCCACCGTGCTGATCCGTGATCCCGCCAAGCTGCCCGCCGAGGTCCGCGACCGCGTCGACGTGCTCCCGGGCGACCTGCGCGACGCCGCCTACGTCACCGAGGCCACCAAGGGTGCCGACGCGTTGCTGTGGATCGTGCCCGAGTCCTTCACCGCCGACGACCCGGTCGCGGAGATGACCGCGATCGCCGCCAACGGTGCCGCCGCGGTCGCCGCCAACGGCATCAGCCGCACCGTGCTGATCAGCAGCGTCGGCGCGGAACGACGGCACGGCGCCGGGATGATCGACGGCCTGGCCCGCGCCGAGGAGCTGCTCGACGGCGCCGGGCCGGTGTGCACCCTGCGCTGCGGTTACTACTTCACCAATCTGCTCGGCAGCCTGGAGGAGCTGAGGGCGGGCACCCTCACCACCACCAGGCCGGCGGACGCGCCGATGCCGTGGGTCGATCCGCGGGACGTCGGAGAGGTGGCTGCGGCCCGGCTGCTGGGCGGGCAGTGGTCGTCGTCTTTCGTCCAGGCGGTGCACGGCCCGGCCGACCTGAGCTGGCACGAGGTCGCCGAGATCGTCGGCGCCGCACTCGGCCGCGAGATCTCTGTGCAAGTGATCACCGACGACGAGCTGCGGGGCGCGCTGAGCGGTGCCGGGCTGACGCCGGGGGTGGTCGAGGGCATCGTCGGGATGACGGCCGGACTGCGCGACGACTTCGTCCCGGAGCAGCCGCGCAGCTTCGTCAGCACGACCCCGACCACGCTGGCGGCCTGGGCGGCGGAGCACCTGCGTCTGCCGTGAGCGTCCGGGGTCTTGGCATGCTCGGGCCATGACCACGATCGGGTTCCTGCACACCGCCGATGTCCACGTCGCGACGTTCCACGCCCTGGTGACCGAGCGGGGCCATCGGGATGTGCACCTCGTCGACGCCACTCTGCTGGCCGACGCCCGGGAACGCGGCGTGGACGCCGCTCTTGAGGAGCGTCTGGCTGAGCGGCTGCGGGAGCTCGCCGGCCGGGGCCCGGACGTCATCGTGTGCACGTGTTCGACCCTGAGCGGGCACGCCGAGCGGATCCCGGTTGCTGTGCCGGTGCTGCGGATCGACCGGCCGATGGCCGAGCGGGCGGTCGCGATCGGCGGCCGCATCGCGGTGGTGGCCGCGGTGGAGTCCACCCTCGCGCCGACCCGGGAGCTGCTGCTGGAGTGCGCCGCCGGAGCCGACGTGGTGATTGCTCCCTGCCTGGACGCCTGGGCCCTGTTCGAGGCCGGCGACCAGGGCGGCTACCTGCGGGCGATCGCGGCGCACGCCCGCACGCTGGACGCCGACGTGATCGTGCTCGCCCAGGCCAGCATGGCCCCCGCCGCCGAGCTGCTCGCCGACCTGCCGATCCCGGTGCTCAGCAGCCCGCGTACGGCGGTGGAGAGGGCGATCGCGGTCGGGACCGGGAAAGATCTTGCGCCGCCACTCTAGGCGGCTACACACGTGTGTAATAACCTACACACGTGAGTAGTGATCTGACGGCGCGAGCCCGCATCCGCGACGCGGCCATCCGCCTCTTCGCCGAGAAGGGCATCGGGCCGGCGACGATCCGCGACATCGCCCAGGCCGCCTCGGTGTCCTCCGGCCTGCTGCGCCACCACTTCGGTTCCAAGGAGGGCCTGCGCGACGCCTGCGACGACTTCGCGACCGAGCGGATGGCCACCCTGCGCGCGCAACTGCTGGCGCGCGGCGGCTTCGGTGACGCCGCCTTCGTCGGCTCGGTGCACCCCGAGTCGATGCTGCTGCAGCGCTATCTCGTGCGCTCCATGATGGACGGCTCGCCCGCGGCCGAGGTCATGTTCGAGCGGATGGTGGAGGCCGGCGAGCTGTGGCTGGCCGACCAGCCGATCAAGAGCAAGGATCCGCGCGCGTACGCGGCCGTGCTCGTCGCGATGAAGATGGGCATGTTCCTCATGCGGGAACAGCTCTCCCGGGTGCTCGACGTCGATGTCGACGAGCCCGCCCACCACGCCCGCCTGCTCCGGGCGTCCGTCGAGATCTTCGCGCAACCCCTGCTCGATGCCGACCGGGCCGACGAGGCGTACGCGGCCCTGGACCGGCTCACTGTCCCTGAGGAGTCATGACATGACCGAGGCGATCAGCGTCGCGGGGCTCACCAAGAGCTTCGGGCGCACCCGGGCCCTGAACGGCCTGGACCTGCACGTGCGGACCGGTGAGGTGCACGGCTTCCTCGGGCCCAACGGCGCCGGCAAGACCACCGCCATCCGGATTCTGCTGGGGCTCATGCGCGCCGGCGGTGGCAGCGCCTCGCTGCTCGGCGGCGATCCGTGGGCCGACACGACCGCGCTGCACAAGCGGCTCGCGTACGTGCCGGGCGACGTCACGCTCTGGCCCAACCTGTCCGGTGGCGAGGTCATCGACCTGCTGGGCCGGCTGCGCGGTGGCCTCGATCCGCGGCGCCGCGACGAGCTGCTGGCGCGGTTCGAGCTGGACCCGCGCAAGAAGGGCCGCACCTACTCCAAGGGCAACCGGCAGAAGGTCGCCCTGGTCGCCGCGCTGGCCTCCGATGTGGAGCTGCTCATCCTGGACGAGCCGACCTCCGGGCTGGACCCGTTGATGGAGGAAGTCTTCCGCGACGTCATCCGCGACGAACGCCGCAACGACCGGACCGTGCTGCTGTCCAGCCACATCCTGTCCGAGGTCGAGGCGCTCTGCGACCGGATCACCATCATCCGCGAGGGGCGCACCGTGGAGACGGGCACGCTGGTCGACCTGCGCCACCTGACCCGCACCTCGATCGAGGCGGAGCTGATCGGGCCGGTCGACGGGCTGGCCACCCTGCCGGGCGTGCACGATCTGCGCACCGAGGCGGGCCGGGTGCACTTCGACGTGGACGCCGACGCGCTCGACCCGGCGCTGCGCAAGCTGGTCGGGGTGGGCGTGCGCAGCCTGGTCAGTCAGCCACCGACCCTGGAGGAGCTGTTCCTCCGGCAGTACCGGGAGCCGGCGCGATGACCGGCACCGGACAGCTCATCCGGCTGATCCTGCGGCGCGACCGGCTGCTGCTGCCGCTCTGGGTGGTGCCGCTGGCGCTGATCCCCGCCCTCTACGTCTCGTCCTTCGAGGCTTTGTTCCCGACCGACGCCGAACGCATCGCATACGCCCGGGTCAGCGCGGGCAACGCCGGTTTCGTCGCGCTCTACGGTCCGCTGCACGGCACCGGTCTCGGCGAGCTGGTCGCCTGGCGGGGCGGCTTCATCCCGGTGCTGGTGGCGCTGTTCAGCGTGCTCACGGTCATCCGGCACACCCGTACGGATGAGGAGGCCGGACGCACCGAGCTGATCGGGGCCGCCGCGGTCTCGCGGCACGCCGGGCTCTTCGCGGCGCTGATCGTGGCCTTCGGCGCCAACGCGGTGCTGGCCCTGATCCAGGCGCCGGTGATGATCTCCCAGGGGCTGCCGGTCACCGGCTCGGTGCTGATGGCGCTCGAATTCGCGCTGGCCGGCTGCATGTTCGCCGCCGTCGCCGCGGTCTGCGCCCAGCTGGCCGGGGGCGCACGGTCGGCGCGCTCGCTCGCGCTGGTCGCGCTGGGCATCGCGTACGTGCTGCGCCTGGCCGGCGACGTCAGCGACATCGGCGACGGCGCGGCCGGCTGGCTCTCCTGGCTCTCGCCGATCGGCTGGGTCCAGCACATGTTCCCGTACGGCGCGGACGTGTGGTGGCCGATCGTCC
>NZ_JBEZGQ010000048.1:0-18795 GCF_040650095.1 Actinoplanes sp. NPDC048791
GGCTGGTCGCCCTGGTGGACGCCGCCGGGGCCGCTGCCGTGCCCGCCGAGCGACGGCCGTGGGTGGCGGTCGACACCGTCGCCCGTGACCTCGGCCGGGTGCCCGCTCTGCCGCTCGGACTGACCGGCGAGCAGGTGGTCCGGGCGGTCCAGGCCCACCCGGGTGCGCAGTACGTCGTCACCTCCGGGGAGGATGTCGTCGGCGTGCTGCACGTCGCGGACCTGGCCCAGTTGCTGGAGCCGCGCCGCGCGAGCCGCCGGCCAGCACCCCGATAGCCAGTCCGCGGCAGATGAGAGAGCGATCAGTGACCGTGCAAGACAGCACCAGCGTCGTCGACGAGCCCGTGCCCGCCCACCGGGGACCGTTCCGCGAGGGCGACCGTGTGCAGCTCACGGATCCCAAGAACCGGATGCACACGATCGTGCTGGAGCACGGCAAGGAGTTCCACACCCACCGCGGCGCCCTGGCGCACGACGCGCTGATCGGGCTGCCCGACGGCAGCGTCGTGGTCTCCGCCGGCGGCACCGCCTACCTCGCGCTGCGCCCGCTGCTCGCCGACTACGTGCTCTCCATGCCGCGCGGCGCGCAGGTCATCTATCCCAAGGACGCCGCGCAGATCGTCGCCATGGCCGACATCTTCCCGGGTGCCAAGGTCATGGAGGCCGGCGTCGGGTCGGGCGCGCTGACGTGCTCGCTGCTGCGGGCCGTGGGCAGCAGCGGTGAGCTGCATTCGTACGAGCTGCGGGACGATTTCGCGGCGATCGCCCGCAAGAACGTCGAGGCGTTCTTCGGCGGTCCGCACCCCGCGTGGCACCTGCACTCCGGCGACGTCGCCCAGGCCGAGGGGACCGGTTTCGACCGGATCGTCCTCGACATGCTGACCCCCTGGGAAGCCCTCGACATGGTCGAGCGGGCGCTGATCCCCGGCGGCGTCTTCATCGGGTACGTCGCCACGACCCCGCAACTTTCGGAGCTGGTCGAGGCGTTGCGGGAGCGCGGCGGCTGGACCGAGCCCCGGGCGTGGGAGTCGCTGGTGCGCGACTGGCACGCCGAGGGTCTCGCCGTGCGCCCGGATCACCGGATGATCGCGCACACCGCGTTCCTGGTCTCGGCCCGCAAACTCGCCCCCGGCGTGACGGCGCCGCCGCGGCGCCGCAAGCCGAGTAAGGGCGCCGAGGCGTACGCGCTGCGCAGGGCCGCTCAGGCGGCGCTGGCGGCCGAACGCGCGGAGACGGATGACGATACCGGGGTGTGACGGACCGGGACGGATCCGGTAGTTTCCGTCGCGGGTTTCGATGGGTTCTCAGAGCGGAGGGAACGGGTGGGCGCGATGAGTTCTCCGCCGTTCGGTGGCAGTAACGAGATGCCGGCGGTTTTTCCCGACTGGTCGCCGTACGAGGACCTGGACTCGGCCGCGCGGGCCTACCTGCGCGACCCCGAGGTGGCGCTCGACGCCCTGTTCGGGGTGCTGCGCGGGGCCTCGGTGCTCTGTTTCACGCTGGAGCGCTTCGTCAACGAGGTCAACGGCGTCTGGCAGGAGGTCGTCATCTGTGACGGCAGCCGGCTGGTGCTGTGGCACGGCGAGGACGTGGCGCCCGGTGACGGGCCGGTCGGCTCGATGACCTCGTCGCTGCGGGTGGTGCCGCTGTCGACCGTCACCGAGGTGGGCTGCCGCCGGCGGCTCACCCGGACCTCGACCGGGCAGGCCCGGGTCGACAGCATCGACGTCTATCTGCTGCTGAGCTCCGTGGACGACGCGGTGCCGCCGCCCGGCATGGCCGAGGAGGAGGGCCGGGCCGCATTGCGGCACGACGCGCTGCGCTTCGGCAAGACCCTCGACGACGGCGGCCCCGGGCAGATTGCCCGTTTAGAGGAATTCTCCCGGGTTGTCGCATCTTTGGTCGGTCGCCCGACGCTGTGACATTTCCCGCTCCGCCGGGCCGATCTTCATCAGGCCCGGCGGGATGGTGGAAAACGATCAGTCGGCGTCCGGGCCGGCGATCTCCACGTCGTCGCGCGAGCGCACCACGTGGATGCAATCGCCCGGGCACTCCTTGGCCGCGTCGATCACCTCGAGGTGCAGCCGGGCGGGCACCCCGGTGCGCACTCCGGGGCTCTGCAGCAGCTCACCGGCGCTGTCCTTGACGTACGCGAGGCCGTCGATGTCGAACTCGAACACCTCGGGTGCGTACTGCACGCACAACCCGTCACCGGTGCACAGGTCCTGATCCACCCAGACCTCGAGCTCGTCTGTGTCGGTCTGTGTCGACACCGCTCACCTCCCCCAACTAGCCCGCTCCGACGGTACCCGAACCCCCTGACCACCCGGTGCACCCCACAGGCCCGATCGATCAAGGTTCAGTGACGAGGGTGTTGCATGGGTCGAAATCCGGCCCGCAGCGGCTAGTGTTATCACCAAGACGTTCGAGCCCCCGGGGAGGTGGGACGTGGCACGTAGCGACGAGGCGTCAGGCGCCGCACGTTGGGAGAAAGAGGCCAACGATCTCTCCAGCCAGGTTGCGTTCCTGCAAGAAGAACTCGCTCTGGTACGGCGGAAGTTGACCGAGAGCCCCCGACACGTCCGGCAGCTCGAGGAACGGCTCGCGGCAACGCAGTCGCAGCTGGCCCGGCTGACCGAGAACAACGACCGGCTCGTGGCGACCCTCAAGGAAGCCCGATCCCAGATCGTCACTCTCAAAGAAGAGATTGACCGGCTCGCCCAGCCGCCCAGCGGCTACGGCGTATTCCTGGCCGCCCACGAGGACGGCACCGTCGATGTCTTCACCGGGGGCCGCAAGCTGCGGGTGGCTGTCTCACCGTCGCTCGTGGTGGAGGATCTCAAGCGCGGGCAGGAAGTCCTGCTCAACGACGCGCTCAACGTGGTCGACGCGTTCGGTTACGAACGGGTCGGCGAGGTCGTCCTCCTCAAGGAGGTCCTCGAGAACCCCGCCGGCGGTCCGGGCGACCGGGCGCTGGTCATCTCGCACGCCGACGAGGAGCGGATCGTCCACCTGGCCGACTCGCTGCAGGTCTCCAAGCTGCGGGCGGGCGACTCGCTCATGATCGAGCCGCGCTCGGCGTACGCGTACGAGCGCATCCCGAAGAGCGAGGTCGAGGAGCTCGTCCTCGAGGAAGTGCCGGACGTCGACTACACCGACATCGGTGGTCTGCACTCGCAGATCGAGCAGATCCGCGACGCGGTGGAGTTGCCGTTCCTGCACGCCGACCTGTTCCGGGAGCACCAGCTGCGCCCGCCGAAGGGCATCCTGCTCTACGGCCCGCCCGGCTGCGGCAAGACCCTGATCGCCAAGGCGGTCGCCAACTCGCTCGCGAAGAAGATCGCCGAGCGCCGCGGCGAGGAGAAGCACACCAGCTACTTCCTCAACATCAAGGGTCCCGAGCTGCTCAACAAGTACGTGGGTGAGACCGAGCGGCACATCCGCCTGGTCTTCCAGCGGGCCCGGGAGAAGGCCGGCGAAGGCACGCCGGTCATCGTGTTCTTCGACGAGATGGACTCGATCTTCCGTACCCGTGGCTCCGGCGTCTCCTCCGACGTGGAGAACACCATCGTCCCGCAGCTGCTCAGCGAGATCGACGGCGTCGAGGGCCTGGAGAACGTCATCGTCATCGGCGCCTCCAACCGGGAAGACATGATCGACCCGGCGATCCTGCGCCCCGGCCGCCTCGATGTGAAGATCAAGATCGAGCGTCCGGACGCGGAGGCGGCGAAGGACATCTTCGCCAAGTACATCCTCAGCGGCCTGCCGCTGAGCACCGACGACCTGGCCGAGCACGGCAACGACCGGGACGTCACCGTGGCCGCGATGATCGAGGCGGTCGTGCTCCGGATGTACACGGAGACCGAGGAGAACCGCTTCCTGGAGGTCACCTACGCCAACGGTGACAAGGAGGTCCTGTACTTCAAGGACTTCAACTCCGGCGCGATGATCCAGAACATCGTCGACCGCGGCAAGAAGATGGCGATCAAGGAGTTCCTCACCTCCGGCAAGAAGGGCCTGCGACTGCAGCACCTGCTCGACAGCTGCGTCGACGAGTTCCGGGAGAACGAGGACCTGCCCAACACCACCAACCCCGACGACTGGGCCCGCATCTCCGGCAAGAAGGGCGAGCGGATCGTCTACATCCGTACGCTCGTCTCCGGCGGCAAGGGCGCAGAGGCCGGCCGCTCCATCGAGACGGCCAGCAACACCGGTCAGTACCTGTAGGAAGCCGAGCAACGCCCGACGCGGGCGGGGAGGCGCTACGACGCGCCCCCTCGTCCGCGTTGTGCATCTCTACCCTGCGTGTTGTGGTGCGCACGTGCGGGTGCGAGTACGGACAGGGAAGCGTCTAGGCTCGATACATGGGCAACGGCAGCACAGTGGCGGGTGGGGTGGCAGCATGAGCGTTCGACGAATCATGGGTACCGAGGTCGAGTACGGCATTTCGGTGCCCGGGCAGCCCGGCGCCAACCCGATGGTCACCTCCTCGCAGGTGGTCAACGCCTACGGAGCACGACCGGAGCTCAACCGCGGCGGCCGCGCCCGGTGGGACTACGAGGAGGAGTCGCCGCTGCGCGACGCCCGCGGATTCACCTACTCGGGTGCCGCGTACGACCCGGCCGACGCGCTCGCCGACGAGGACCTCGGCCTGGCCAACGTGATACTGACCAACGGTGCCCGCCTCTACGTCGACCACGCCCACCCGGAGTACAGCACCCCGGAGTGCACCAACCCGCTGGACATCGTCCGCTGGGACAAGGCCGGCGAACGGGTCATGGCCGAGGCGTCCCGGCGCGCCGCCACGATCCCCGGCACCCACCGCATCCAGCTCTACAAGAACAACACCGACAACAAAGGCGCCTCGTACGGGTCGCACGAGAACTACCTCATGCGCCGCCAGACGCCGTTCGCCGACATCGTTGCGCACCTGACGCCGTTCTTCGTCACCCGCCAGATCTTCTGCGGCGCCGGCCGCGTCGGCATCGGCCAGGACGGCAGCGGCTCCGGTTTCCAGATCTCCTCGCGCGCCGACTTCTTCGAGGTCGAGGTCGGCCTGGAGACCACGCTGAAGCGGCCCATCATCAACACCCGCGACGAGCCGCACTCGGACGCGGACAAGTACCGCCGGCTGCACGTGATCATCGGCGACGCCAACCTCTCCGAGATCTCCACCTACCTCAAGGTCGGCACGACCGCCCTGATCCTCAACATGATCGAGGAGAAGGTGTTCACCGGCGAGCTCGGCATCGCCGACCCGGTCTCCGAGCTCAAGGCGGTCAGCCACGACCCGTCGCTCAAGCACCTCATGCGCCTGCGCGACGGCCGCAAGCTCACGGCGCTGGACCTGCAATGGGCCTACTACGAGCGCGCCAAGGCGTTCTGCGACGAGCGCTACGGCACGGACACGGACGAGCAGACCGTCGACGTCCTGCAGCGCTGGGAGGACGTCCTCGACCAGCTCGGCCGCGACCCGATGCAGCTCTCCGACCAGCTCGACTGGGTGGCCAAGCTGCGCCTGCTGGAGGGCTACCGCGAGCGCGAGAACCTCACCTGGTCCTCGCCCAAGCTCCAGCTGGTCGACCTGCAGTACTCCGACGTCCGGACCGAGAAGGGCCTGTACCACCGCCTGGTCGCCCGCGGCTCGATGAAGACGCTGCTGGACGACGACGAGACCCGCCGCGCGATGGTGGAACCGCCCGAGGACACCCGGGCCTACTTCCGCGGCCAGTGCCTGGCCCGGTACGCGTCCGAAGTGGTCGCGGCCAGCTGGGACTCGGTGATCTTCGACGTGGGCCGCGAATCGCTCGTGCGCGTCCCGATGATGGAGCCCGAACGGGGCACCAAGAAGCACGTCGGCGCCCTGTTCGACAAGTGCGACACCGCGAAGGACCTGCTCGAGGTGATCACGAGCCGTTGACGGGGAAACGCCCGTGTGCCGACGGGCGTTTCTGTCGGACCCGCGAGGTAAGTTTTTCCCAACCCGAAGCGGTTGGGTCATGAAGGGGGACAGCCATGGCAACGCGAGACACCGGCGGTCAGTCGCAGTCCGGCAAGGGCAAGCGCGACGAGGAGATCGAGGACGTCACCACCGAGGCCAACCCTGAGGTTGCCGAACGCCACGCCGAGATCACCGAGGACGTCGACGACCTGCTCGACGAAATCGACTCGGTTTTGGAAGAAAACGCCGAGGAGTTCGTGCGGGGGTACGTACAAAAAGGCGGCCAGTGAGCGATATGTCCGATTCGGGGGAATTGGATTCTGTGCTCTGTCCTCAGTGCCGGCGAGATCTGCCGCGCTCTGAATTCCATTCCAACCGCCGGCGGCCCAATGGCCTGGCCTACTACTGCAAGCGGTGCGCCGCCGAGCGGTCGGAAGCGAGCCGCCGGCGGCGTGGGATCTCCGCGCAGCGGCGGGCGCCGGTGCCGGTGCCCGATGGATCGAAGTGGTGCCCCGACTGCGAGACGATCAAGCCACTGACGGCGTTCGCCCGTACCCGGGCGAGCGCCAGCGGATACCACAGCTATTGCCTGCTGTGTCACAACGCCCGAGGTAACGAGACCAAGCAACGGCTCTATGGCGGCTCGCGCGAGTACCACCTGCGCCGGCGCTACGGCGTGGGCCAGGCGGACTTCGACGAGATGCTCGCGGGGCAAGGGGGCGTCTGTGCCATCTGCGGCGCCCCTGATCCCCAACACGTCGATCACGATCACCGCACCGGCTGGGTTCGCGGGATACTGTGCTTCAACTGCAACGGCGGCCTGGGGCAGTTCCGGGACAACCCGGTGTTCCTCGCCGAGGCTATTACGTATCTGAAAGGAACCACGTGGCAGCGGGTTTTGATCCATCCGGGCGTCTTCCAGATGTGTTCACCAATGCGGGGACGTCCTCCTTCACGCAGTTCCTGAGCCAAGCGGCCCCCGAGCTGCTGCCGGGTCGCCGGCCGCTGCCGCCGGGGATGGCCGCCGACATCGCGCCGCACGGCACGACCATCGTCGCCATCGCCACCGCCGAGGGCGTCGTGATGGCCGGCGACCGGCGCGCCACCATGGGCAACCTCATCGCCAGCCGGGACATCGAGAAGGTGCACCCGGCCGACGCGTACTCGCTGATCGGCATCGCCGGCACGGCCGGCATCGGCATCGAGCTGATGCGCATCTTCCAGGTCGAGCTGGAGCACTACGAGAAGATCGAGGGCGCGATGCTGTCCCTCGACGGCAAGGCCAACCGCCTCGCCGCCATGGTGCGCGGCAATCTCGGTGCGGCCATGCAGGGCCTGGCCGTGGTGCCGCTGTTCGCGGGCTTCGACCTGTCCCCGTCCGACCCGTCGAAGGTCGGGCGCATCTTCAGCTTCGACGTCGCGGGCGGCCTCTACGAGGAGACCGGCTACGACGCGATCGGCTCCGGTTCGCTGTTCGCCAAGTCGGCGCTGAAGAAGCGTTACCGCCCCGGCGTCAGCACCCAGGACGCGATCCGCCTCGCGGTCGAGGCGCTCTACGACGCCGCCGACGACGACACCGCGACCGGTGGCCCCGACCTGACCCGCAAGATCTACCCGGTGGTGATGACCGCGACGGCGGACAGCACCCACCGGCTGACCGAGGCCGAGATCAACGCGGTGGCCGAGCAAGTGGTCGCCGGACGGATGGAGAACCCGGGCGGCTGACCGTCTGGGCCAACCCGCAGCGGAAAACCCAGGGCAGTTCGTGTCTGGCGGTTTCGCGCACCAGAACCCCGCCATCCGGTCTTCGAAGGAGTTGCCACCCGTGGCCATGCAGTTCTACGCCTCACCCGAGCAGGTCCAGCGCGACCGCTCGGAGTACGCCCGCAAGGGCATCGCCCGCGGCCGCTCCGCCGTCGTCCTCACCTACGAGGGCGGCGTCCTGCTGGTCGCCGAGAATCTGACCTCGCTGCGCAAGATCAGCGAGCTGTACGACAGGATCGGCTTCGCGGCGGTCGGCCGCTACAACGAGTTCGAGAGTCTGCGCCGGGCCGGCGTGCGGATGGCCGACCTCAACGGGCTTGCCTACGACCGCCGGGACGTGACCGGCCGCGCCCTGGCGAACGCCTACACCCAGACCCTGGGTGCGATCTTCTCCGAGACGCAGAAGCCGTACGAGGTGGAGATCTGCGTGGCGCAGGTCGGCACCTCGCCGGAGGCCGACGAGCTCTACCGCATCACGTACGACGGCTCGGTGCAGGACGAGCCCGGCTTCATGGCGATGGGCGGCTCCGCCGAGGCCATCTCCACGGTGCTCAAGTCCCGCCACGACGTCGCGGCGGACCTGCAGACCGCCCTGGCGCTGGCGGTCGAGGGCCTGGCCAGCGTCGGCGGGGAGAACGGCACCCCGCGTACGCTGGGCGCCTCCCAGCTCGAGGTGGCGGTCCTGGACCGCAGTCGCAAGGGCCGCACCTTCCGTCGCATCTCGGGCGCGGCGCTGACGACGCTGCTCGAGGGCGGCAAGGACGAGCCGGAGAAGGAGGTCGGCGAGGCGGGCGACGTGGCACCGCCGGCGCCGGCCGAGGACAAGCCGACTGTTTCGGCCGCTTCGGTCGATCTGGAGGGCAAGCCCGAGGCGGACCCGGCCGAGCCGGCCGACGACACCAACGGCGACGGTTCCTGACCTGACTGGCTGCCGGCCGCACCCCCAGCCTCGCCCACGATGGCCGGGCTCGGGGGAGCGGCCGGGCCGGGCTCAGTCGATGACGTGCGGGCGCCACCAGTCCTCGTTGTCGCGGTACCACTGCACGGTCTCCGCCAGGCCGGCCTCGAAGTCCACCCGGGGCCGGTAGCCCAACTCCCGCCGGATCCGTTCGTCGTCCAGGGCGTACCTGCGGTCGTGGCCCTTGCGGTCCTCGACCGTCTCCACCCGGTCCCAGCCCACCCCGCAGGCCTCCAGCAGCATCCCGGTCAGGTCCCGGTTGGTCAGCTCTCGGTTCCCGCCGATGTGGTAGACCTCGCCCGTCTTGCCCTCAGCCAGCACCAGCGCCGTCCCCCGGCAGTGGTCGTCGACGTGGACCCAGTCCCGCACCTGCTGCCCGTCGCCGTACAGAGGCACTGTGCGGCCCTCCAGCAGGTTCGTGACGAACCGGGGGATGAGTTTCTCGGGGTGCTGGTACGGCCCGTAGTTGTTGGCGCAGCGGGTCACCACGACCGGCAGCTGGTGCGTGCGGTGGTACGCCAACGCCAGCAGGTCCGCGCCCGCCTTGGTGGCCGCGTACGGGGAGTTCGGCGCCAGTGGCGACCGTTCCGTCCACGCCCCCGTGCTGATCGAGCCGTAGACCTCGTCCGTGGAGACGTGCACGAAGCGGCTGGTGCCGTGCCGCAGCGCCGCGTCGAGCAGCACCTGGGTGCCGACCATGTTGGTCATCGCGAACTCCCCGGCCGCTCGGATCGAGCGGTCGACGTGGGATTCGGCGGCGAAGTGCACGACCGCGTCGTGGCGGGGCAGCACCGAGTCGATCAGGGCCGCGTCGGCGATGTCACCGGGTACGAAGTCGAGGCGTTTGCTCTCCGCGACCGGGCCGAGGTTCGCGAAGTTGCCCGCGTACGTCAGCTTGTCGAGGACCGTGACCCGGGCACCCTCCAGGCCCGGCAGGGTGTCGGTGAGCGCGCCGCGGACGAAGTGGGAGCCGATGAAGCCGGCGCCGCCGGTGACCAGAAGATTCATCAAGCGGGAGTGTATCCGCAGGTCCAGGCCCTGCGAGTTGATCTTCACAGACGATCATGACAGATAGCACCGGTGAAAGGGCGCGTTGTCACTGCCGCGAACACCCCTGGTGCGGCTAGTGTTTCGTCATGGAACGGCGAATTTTCGGCCTCGAAACCGAGTACGGAGTCACGTGCACCTACCGGGGACAGCGGCGGCTGTCGCCGGACGAAGTGGCCCGCTACCTGTTCCGCCGAGTGGTGTCCTGGGGACGGTCCAGCAACGTCTTCCTCCGCAACGGTGCCCGCCTCTACCTCGATGTCGGCTCCCACCCCGAGTACGCGACCCCCGAGTGCGACTCCGTCACCGACCTGGTCGCCCATGACCGTGCCGGCGAACGGATTCTGGAAGGTCTCCTCGTCGACGCGGAGAAACGCCTTCACGACGAGGGCATCGCCGGTGAGATCTACCTCTTCAAGAACAACACCGACTCGGCCGGCAACTCGTACGGCTGCCACGAGAACTACCTGGTGAGCCGGCACGGCGAGTTCGGGCGCCTCGCCGACGTGCTCATCCCGTTCCTCGTCACCCGCCAGCTGATCTGCGGCGCTGGCAAGGTGCTGCAGACCCCGCGCGGTGCGGTCTTCTGCCTCTCGCAGCGAGCCGAGCACATCTGGGAGGGCGTCTCCAGCGCGACGACGCGCAGCCGCCCGATCATCAACACCCGCGACGAGCCGCACGCCGACGCCGAGCGCTACCGGCGCCTGCACGTCATCGTCGGCGATTCCAACATGAACGAAGTCACCACGCTGCTCAAGGTCGGCAGTGCCGACATCGTGCTGCGGATGATCGAGGCCGGCGTGGTCATGCGCGACCTGTCCCTGGAGAACCCGATCCGGGCCATCCGCGAGGTCTCGCACGACATCACCGGCCGCCGCAAGATCCGCCTGGCCAACAACAAAGAGGTCAGCGCGCTCGAGATCCAGCAGGAATACCTGGCCAAGGCCACCGAGTTCGTCGAGCGCCGCGGCGGCGACCCGACCGCCAAGCGCGTCGTCGAGCTGTGGGGCCGGGTGCTCAACGCGATCGAGAGCGGCGACCTCGACCCGGTGTCCCGCGAGATCGACTGGGTGTCGAAGTACAAGCTGATCGAGCGGTACCAGGCCAAGCACGAGATGCCGATGTCGCACCCGCGGATCGCGCAGCTCGACCTGGCGTACCACGACGTGCGCCGCGGCCGTGGCCTCTACGCCCTGATGGAGAAGCGCAAGCAGGTCGACCGCATCTCCAACGACCTCGAGATCTTCGAGGCCAAGGAGACGCCGCCGCAGACGACCCGCGCACGCCTGCGCGGCGAGTTCATCCGGCACGCCCAGGAGAAGCGCCGCGACTTCACCGTCGACTGGGTGCACCTCAAGCTCAACGACCAGGCGCAGCGCACGGTCCTGTGCAAGGACCCGTTCCGCGCCTACGACGAGCGGGTGGAGCGCCTCATCGCCAGCATGTGAGCGAACGGTAGGCTGGTCGGGCCATGACGACACCCGTGCCCGAGCCCGACCAGCAGCCCACCGGCGAAAAGCCGGAAGAGCCCGTCGAGGACGTCAAACCGAGCCGGGTGGAGCGCCGCCGCGAACGCCTTCGCGCCGAGATCCACGAGGCCCGTCACGGTGACCACCTGGTCCCGACCTGGCTGCTGACAACGATCCTGGTCGTGATCGTGGTGGGCTGGCTCTACCTGATCTACTCCGCCTGAGCGAGGAGTCATGGCGCGCATCGAGATCGTGGTCGCGGACATCACCGGCGAAGCCGTGGACGCGATCGTCACCGCGGCCAACGAATCCCTGCTCGGCGGCGGCGGTGTGGACGGTGCCGTGCACCGAGCGGCCGGCCCGCGGCTCGCCGAAGCGGGAGCGGCGCTCGCCCCCCTCGATCCGGGCGACGCGGTGGTCACCCCGGCCTTTGACTTGCAGCCACCGGTCCGGCATGTGATCCACACGGTCGGCCCGGTCTGGGAGGGCGGCGACCAGGACGAGGCCGAGGTGCTGGCTTCGTGCTACCGGCGCTCCCTGGAGGAAGCCGACCGCATCGGGGCGCGCACTGTGGCATTTCCGGCGATCGCCACCGGGGTCTACGGCTTCCCGGCCGAGGAAGCGGCGGGCATCGCGGTCCGCACGATTCAGAACACCCCGACGGCGGTGGAGACGGTCCGGCTGGTCGCCTACGACGCCGAAGCAGGCGAGATCCTCCAGGCGGCGCTGAGCGCAAGCTGAGCGGGCCGCCAAATCAAGGTCGAGGCCTTCAAGATCAAGAAGTGACAGGTCAAGAACCGAAAGATCAAGGTCTTGAAGATCAAGGTCAGGTCGTGCCTGGTTGCATGGCGCTGACCGTCGCTCCCGCCGATTGCCAGGTCCGTGCGGAGTCACCCTCCCGCGCTACGCGCGAAACCGCGCCACTGCGAAAGCCGCGCTGAGCGAGTTTGTCGCGCTGTGGGTGAACCGCGCTGAGCGAGTTGTCGCGCTGCGGGTGGTGCCCCGCCATTGTGCAGGCCGGACTGAGCGAGTTTGTCGCGCTGTGGGTGAAACCGCGCCACTGCGCGAGCCGCGCCGAGCGAGTTTGTCGCGCTGCGGGTGGTGCCGCGCCGCTGTGCAAGCCGGGCTGAGCGAGTTGTCGCGCTGCGGGCGGGACGCGCCACTGCGAAAGCCGCGCTGAGCGAGTTTGTCGCGCTGCGGGTGGTGCCGCGCCGCTGCGCGAGCCGCGCTGAGCAGTCTGTCGCGCTGCAGGCGCTACTGCGTCACTGTGCAGGCCGCGCTGAGCGAGTTCGTCGCGCTGAGCGATTGCCGCGGTGAGCTTCCGGGACGTCAGCCCACGCGCGATGACCTGTGCGTTCTGGGCGGTCAGGGGATCAGCGTGGCAGCGTGGCGGCCCGCCGCTGCCGCTGCCACGAAGTAGGCGTGGTCCTCCGTCAGCCCTCTACCCATCGTGGACAGCCGTACCGGGCTGGCCAGCAGCGCCGCGTCCAACCCGTCGGTCGCCACGTGGACCAGGCGGTGCAGGGTCGTCAGCGGCGCCAGGGCGTCTTCCACCGTCTTCGCCAGGTCGGTCGGCAGGTCGTCCGGGATCACCAGATCCGCCGGGACCAGGGCGACCTTCCCGTACGCGGTCAGGCTGTGGTGGGAGACGCCGCGGTGACGCGCGCGGCCGTCGGCGTCCGAGATGCGCAGGGAGCCCACCGGGGTGCCCTGCAGGGCCACGATCGCGTTGATCGCTTCGCCCAGGGCCACCCCGGAGAAGCCCCACGGCGTACCCGTGCCGAGGTTGCCCGGGCCCTGCGCCACGATGGCCACGTCCGCCGACAGGACGTGCCGGGCGGCCAGCAGGCCTGCGTGCAGGGTGCTGGCCTCCAGGTCGCCGCCGAACGACTGGCCTGTTGTCACCGTGCCGGCCAGGTGGTCGCGCAGGCCGTCCAGGGTGCGGGAGAACCAGGCCGGGAGGGCACCGCCGTCGGTCATCACGTAGGCGACCTTGGCGTCCGGGCGGTCCGCGTGGATGCCCGCCAGCACCGCCGGCAGCGCCGAGTGCAGGTCCGCCGTCACCACCGGCATGCCGTCCAGGCTCTCCGCGGTTGCCATCACCTCGCGGTGCGGGGACGCCTCCTCGTCGACGCCCAGCAGGATCGGCTGCAGCGGGGTGTAGCGGGCCTTCACCAGGTGGCCGGCGTCCCGATCCGTGCCGGTCGACGGCGGGTCCGCCGGCAGCCGGTCGGGGAGCGCCACCACCAGGGCGTAGCCGCCGGTGCCGAGGCCCATCACCAGGGCGCCCACGTTCAGCAGGACGCGGTCACCGACTTCCGGCGTACCGGTCAGGGCCGGGTAGGCCAGTGCCCGCAGTGGGCCTTCGTCCGTCGTCACGTCGAGTTCGACGGCGCCGCGCCACTCGCGTCGTACTGCGGACACCGTTCCTGATCGCCAGCGCACCATGGCGGCGACCCTATATGTCCACTCCGCCGTCGCGGTGGTTGCGTCCGGCCCGGCCTCGCGTCGGGTCCAGGAACACGTACTGGATGCCCGGGTAGCGGGCCCGCAGCCGGCGCTCGGCCTCGTCCGACGCCGCCTCGATCTCCGCCCCGCTGACGTCGTCGTTGAAGTCGACCTTGGCCGCCACCAGGATCGCGCCCGGGCCCAGCTGCATGGTCAGCAGCGTCGGGACCGCCGTCACCACCGGGATGCCGGCCAGGTCGTCGGCGATCTGGTTGTGCATCCGGCGCGGCACCGCCCGGCCGACCAGCAGCGACACGTTGGCGCGGGCCAGTACGGTCGCGACCACCAGCAGCAGCAGGCCGATCGCGATCGAGGCCAGGCCGTCCCACAGCTCGGCCCCGGTGAGCTGGGACAGCGCGATGCCCGCCGCCGCCAGGATCAGGCCGATCAGCGCCGCCGAGTCCTCGAAGTAGACGGCCTTGACCGTGGTGTCCGAGGTGAGCCGCAGGAACCGCCGGCGGGTGATGCCCCAGCGTTTCGACTCCCCGGTCACCTGCCGCTGCGCCTTGAGGAACGACGTGCCCTCGGCCAGGAACGACACCCCCAGCACGATGTACGACACCAGATAGTCACCGCTGTGCTCGCCGCTGATGATGGTCGTCACACCGTGGTAGATCGAGAAGCCCGCACCGCCGACGAAGGTGAACAGGGCCGCGATGAACGCCCAGACGAAGCTCTCCTTGCCGTACCCGAACGGGTGTTCTTCGTCCGGTTGCTTGGTGCCGCGGCGCAGCGCGACGAACAGGAACACCTCGGTGACCGTGTCGGCGAGGGAGTGCGCGGCCTCGGACAGCATGGCCGCCGAACCCGACAGCATGCCCGCGACCAGCTTGGCCGCGGCGATGGCCAGGTTGGCCAGGCCGGCGACCACGACTGTGCCGACGCTCTCGTTGCCCTCGTCGTCCGGCGACTCCGTCGGGTCGGCGGGCTCCGCCGGGGCGGGCAGGGCCGAGCCGCCGGCCACGCCGAGGGGCAGATGGTCGTCGGGCTCGGTGAGCGGGGGACCGGCGGTGGGGGTCTTGTCTGGCACGCGTCCAGGTTTCCCCTCCGGCGGTCACGAATAACCTCAGCGGCGTCGTTGCTGCTAGCGTTTCCTCTCGTGTCGCGGACCCGCACCGAGCGCCTGGTGAACCTGGTGATCTGTCTGCTGTCCACGCGACGGTTCCTGACCGCCGCGCAGATCGCCGCGACCGTGCCTGGGTACGAGCACGACCCCGAGGATCCCCGCGACCACGAGGCGTTCCAGCGCAAGTTCGAGCGGGACAAGGCCGAGCTGCGCGAGCTCGGCGTGCCGCTGGAGACCGGCCTGGCCAGCGCCTTCGACACCGAGTCCGGTTACCGGATCGCCCACCGCGAGTACGCCCTGCCGGACATCCCGCTCGAACCGGACGAGGCCGCCGCCGTCGGAATCGCCGCCCGGCTCTGGCAGCACGCCGGTCTCGCCGCCGCGGCCTCCTCCGGCCTGGCCAAGCTGCGCGCCGCCGGGGTCGAGGTCGACCCGCAGGCCACCCTGGGCATGGAGCCGGTGATGACCGTGGATCCGGCGTTCGGGCCGCTCACCGCCGCCGCCCGGGCCCGCCGCGCGGTCACCTTCTCCTACCGCGTTCCCGAGGTCGACGAGCCGTCCACCCGCCGGCTCCAGCCCTGGGGCGTGGTCTGCTGGCAGGGCCGCTGGTACGTCGTCGGCCACGACCGGGACCGGCGGGCCACCCGCTGCTTCCGGCTGTCCCGCATCGTCGGGGTGGTCCGCCCGGTCGGCTCCGAGGGCGCGTTCACCCCGCCGGAGAACGTCGACCTGATCAGCCACGTGGCCCGCTGGTCCGGGCCGGTCGAGCGCAACGGGCGGGCCACCGTGCTCGTGCAGCCGGGCCGGGCCGCGGGCCTGCGCCGGCTGGCGATCGAGACGGTGCCCGGTCCCGACGGCGACCGCCTGACCATCCCGTACTCCGACGTCGAGTGGCTGGCCTCGCGGCTGGTCGGTTACGGCGCCGAGGTGCGCGCGGACGGGCCGCCGGAGCTCCGCGACGCCGTCATCCAGCAGCTCAAAGAGGTCGTGGCCCGCCACGAGCGGGTGCAGCCCGCGGTGCTGCGATGACCCCTCAGCCCCGTACCCGGGAGAACAAGGCCTCCGCCGACCGCCTGGGCCGGCTGCTCAACCTGGTGCCCTATCTGCTGGCCCGGCCCGGGATCCTGGTCGCGGAAGCGGCCGCGGCCTTCGGGATCACCGAGCGGCAGCTGCGCGAGGACCTGGAGCTGCTCTGGGTCTGCGGGCTGCCGGGGTACGGCCCCGGCGACCTGATCGACATGGCGCTCGACGGCGACCGGGTGACCATCACCTACGACGCGGGCATCGACCGGCCGCTGCGGCTCAACCCCGACGAGGCTCTCGCCCTGGTCGTGGCCCTGCGGATGCTGGCCGAGACGCCCGGCACGGGGTCGCGCGACGCGGTCGAACGGGCCCTGGCCAAGATCGAGAACGCGGCCGGTGACGTCGCGGACACCCCGGTCGCGGTGCGGCTGCCCGCGGACAACGAACGCGTCGACGCGATCCGCGGTGTGGTCGAGCGGCGGCACGCCATGCGCCTGACCTACTACACGCCGGCCCGGGACGAGACCACCGAGCGGGTGGTCGACCCGATGCGGATGCTGATGGTCGGTCCCCGGGCCTACCTGGAGGCGTGGTGCCGCCGGGCCGAGGGCACCCGGCTGTTCCGGGTCGACCGCATCGACGCCTTCACCGAGCTGGACGAACCGTCCGCGCCGCCGGCTCAGGCGGTGCCGCACGACGTCAGCGACGGCGTGTTCCATCCGTCGCAGGACCTGCCGCTGGTCACGCTGCGAGTGGGCCGCGGCAGCCGGTGGATCACCGAGTACTACCCGTGCGAGGACGTGCGGCGCGACGGCGATGAGTGGATCGTGACGATGCGGGTCACCGACCTGGGCTGGGCCCAGCGGCTGCTGCTGGGCCTGGGCCCGGACGTGACCGTGGTCGGCCCGGTCGAGCTGGTCGACCGGATCCGCGAGCAAGCCGCCACGGCGCTGGACCAGTACGCGGCCACCCCACCCGTCACCGCCTAAGCTGTCCGCCATGGTGAAGTGGATCGTGATCGCCGTCGTGGCGCTCGCACTGATCATTCTGGTCGTGGCTGTGTTCTCCGTGCTCAACCGGCTGAACGGGCTGGACCGCGCGGCGCGGCGCCTGCAGCGGCGGCAGGCCGAGGCGATGAAGCTCCAGCAGGGCGCCGTCGTCCTGGAGGAGTCCGTGGCCGGCCTGCAGCAACGGGCCGAGATCATGCAGGCGCAGCTCGCCGTCATCAAGGCCGGACAGGGCGCCTCGGACGGGAAACACTCCTTAAAGAAGGCCTGATCCGCGTGGTAGCGTGCGGCGTTCCTCGTGCGTTGTCCGAAAATTCCTCGGAGCAGATCGCAATCAAACAGCTCCGGCATGGGCTCCTCCCGACAACCACACGTACGATGGACCCCGCATCACCCGTCAGGACCCTGATCCGATCGACTGGAGTTATCCATGGGCGCCCTCAAGCCGTGGCACATCGCCATCTTCGTCGTCGTCCTCGTGCTGTTGTTCGGCGCGAAGCGGCTGCCGGACGCCGCGAGGTCGCTCGGCCGGTCGCTGCGGATCATCAAGGCCGAGACCAAGGGCCTCGTGGACGACAACGACAACGTCGCCGAGAAGGCTGAGCCGCAGTACTCGCGCCAGCCGCTGCAGCCCAACGAGATCCACCAGCCGGGCCAGCCGGGCTACCAGCAGGCGCCGCCGCCCGGATACCAGCAGCCGGGCTACCAGCAGCAGCCCAACGGCCAGCAGTACCCGCCGCAGCAGCCGCCGGCCCAGCCGTACGTGGACCCGGTGCAGCGCACCAACGACCGCTGATCTGCCGTGGCCCTCTCCCTACGCCGTCGGGGACCGAGCAAGTTCGAGCAGGCCTCCGACGGTTCCATGACGCTCATCGAGCACGTCCGGGAGCTGCGTAACCGGCTCTTCTGGGCCTCGCTCGGCATCATCGCGGGCCTGATCGTCGGTTTCATCATCTCGGGATGGGTCTTCGACATCCTGAAGCAGCCGTACTGCTCGCTCGACAGCTCCTTCATCACCAACGCCGAGGGTGAGCGGGTCTGCAACTTCGTCGTGCTCGGCGTCGTCGACCCCCTGATCCTCAAGCTCAAGATCGCGCTGTGGGTCGGCCTGATCCTCGGTGCCCCGGTCTGGATGTTCCAGCTGTGGGCGTTCATCGCCCCGGGCCTGCACCGGCACGAGCGCAAGTGGGCCTACGTCTTCGTGGGTATCGCCACCCCGCTGTTCGTCGGCGGCGCGGTGCTCGCCTTCTTCGTCATCAAGCACAGCCTGGCCTTCATCCAGGAAGCCGGCATCCTGGGCGTGACGACTCAGCTCGAAGTGACGGCCTACGTCAGCTTCGTGACCAACATGATCTTGATCTTCGGGGTCGCGTTCGAGTTCCCGCTGGTCCTGCTGATGCTCAACTTCACCGGCGTGGTGAGCGCCAAGAAGCTGATGGGCTGGTGGCGGATCGTGGTGTTCCTGTCCTTCGGGTTCGCCGCCGTCGCCACCCCGGACCCGGGCCCGTTCGGCATGACCCTGCTCGCGGCGTGCATGGTGGTGCTCTACCTGATCGCGACCGGCGTGGCCTTCATCAACGACAAGCGCAAGGGCCGCGGCAAGGAGATCTACGCGGGCCTGGACGACGACGAGATCTCGCCGATCGAGGACGACCGCGAGCCGGTCACCGCGGGCAACCGGGTCGAGTCGGTCGCACCGGTCGAGGCCCCGGAGCCCGTGTCGAAACCGTTGCCGCTGGAGAGCCGCTTCGACGACATGACCTGACGGAGCAGCCGGTAACCTCCGGCTGTGACGAGCGACGACATCGCGGTGCTGGCCAACCCCCGGGCGGGGCGCGGCCGGCACCGCGGTCTGCTTCCCGGGGTCCTGGAGCGGCTGGGCGCCTCCGGCCGCAGTGTGCGGCTGCTCAGCGCGGACAGTGCCGAGGAGGCCGAGAAGGCCTGCCACCGGGCTGTCGCCGAGGGCGTGGGCGCGCTGGTCGCCGTCGGCGGGGACGGCACCGTGCACCGGGC
>NZ_JBEZGQ010000049.1:0-18574 GCF_040650095.1 Actinoplanes sp. NPDC048791
CGCCGCGATGCCGCGCGAGGCGCCGGGGTACGGTCTCGTGGGCCTGACCGAACGGGTCCGCGCGGTCGGCGGTCGCATCACCGCCGGGCCGGGCATCGACGGCGGCTGGGTCGTCGACGCCGCCCTGCCGCTCGACCAGGAGGTGACGCGGTGATCCGCGTGATGATCGCCGACGACCAGGCGATGGTACGGACCGGCTTCGGCATGATCATCGGTGCGCAGCCCGACATGGAGCTGATCGGCGAGGCCGCGGACGGCGTCGAGGCGGTGGCGATGGCCCGCAAGCTCAAGCCGGACGTGGCGCTCTTCGACATCCGGATGCCCCGGATGGACGGGCTGGAGGCCCTGCGGCTGCTGGCCGGGCCGGGCGTCGCGGATCCGATCAAGGTGGTCGTCGTGACGACCTTCGACCTCGACGAGTACGTGCACCAGGCGCTGCGCAACGGCGCGGCCGGCTTCCTGCTGAAGGACTCGGGACCGGCGCTGCTGGTGGAGGCGGTGCGCGCGGCGATGTCCGGGGACGCGCTGATCAGCCCGTCGATCACCGTACGGTTGCTGGAGCACCTGTCCCCACCGGCCCCGACCGGCGACGACGGCGGCCTGTCCCCGCGCGAGCTGGACGTGGTCAAGCTGGCCGCCCGCGGGCTGACCAACGCGGAGATCGCGACGCAGCTGTTCATCTCGGTCGGCACCGTCAAGACGCACCTGGGCAGCGTGCAGACCAAGCTCGGGGCCCGCAACCGGGTGGAGATCGCCGCCTGGGCCTGGGAACGTCGCCTGGTCGGCTGAGCGGCCCTACGCCACCACCTGCCGGACCAGTGACTCGACGAAGTCCGGGGTGACCGGCTGCCCGGTGACCAGCACGCGGTAGTAGACCGGGCCGACCAGCCGGTCGACGGCCGCGTCGAGGTCCGTGTCCGCGGGCAGCTCACCCCGGGCGACCGCTCGTTCCAACGGGCGGCGGTCGCGTGCCCGCTGGTGGGTGAGGTGCTCGGCGCGCAGCCGGGCCGCCAGTGCGGGGTCGTGCATCGACTGCCCGGTGAGCGCGCGGAAGACCGCGCCGGCGTCCGAGTGGGTCAGATACTGCGCGAGGTTCTCCAGGTGCGCGCGCAGGTCACCGGCCAGGTCGCCGGTGTCCGCCGGTTCCAGGTCCTGCGCGGCGTCGGCGGCGAACGCGTCGAACAGCACGTCGGTCTTCGAGGGCCACCAGCGGTAGATGGTCTGTTTGGCGACCCCCGCGCGGGCCGCGATCCCCTCGATCGTGAGCTGGGCGAAGCCCTTCTCGGCGAGCAGGTCGTCCGCTGCCTGCAACACGCTCAGCCGGGCCTGCTCACTGCGGCCGTGCCGGTTCCCGCGATGGTTCACGTCGTCTCCTCCGTCTGCCCGCGACCTTGCCTGGACGCAACGTTGCGTCTACTCTACCGCCATGCCCAACACCTTGAACCGCGCCCCCGTACCCGCGCTCCTGGAACGCCTCTTCGACGCGGCGGCGCGCGACCCCGATCTGTGGCCCGCCGACCGTCCCTTCGTCACCGCGCCGCCGCAGGAGCGGGCGGACACGCTGGACCAGGTCTACATGCCGATCTCGGCCCGCGGCGGCGACCTGCTCTACACCCTCGTACGCGCGATTCGCCCCGCCACAGTGGTCGAGTTCGGCACCTCCTACGGCGTGTCGACGATCTACCTCGCGGCCGGGGTCACCGACAACGGCCGCGGGCACGTCTTCAGCACCGAGCTCAGCGGCACCAAGGTGGCAGCGGCCCGGGCCAACCTGGCCGAGGCCGGGCTCGACCGGGCCGTGACGATCCTGCGCGGCGACGCTCTCCAGACGCTGGCCGCGGTGCCCGGTCCGGTGGACTTCCTGCTGCTGGACGGCTGGAAGGACCTCTGCCTGCCGGTGCTGCGGTTGCTGGAGCCGCGGCTCGCTCCGGGCGCCCTGGTGGTCGCGGACGACACCACTATGACCAGCATGGCGACCTATCTGGCCTACGTCCGCGATCCGGCCAACGGCTACGCCACTGTGGACTTCCCGGTCGAGGACGGGATGGAACTCAGTTGCCGGACGTGGTGATCCAGTAGCGGCGCAGCCGGCCGATCTCGGTGTCGCGGATGTCCTCCAGCTCGCCGCCGTTGCGCTCGATCGTGCGGCGGGAGCCCTCGTTGGCCACGTTGCAGGTGACCAGGACGCGGGTCAGGCCGACCTCGGCCGCGTACGGCAGGACCTCGCCCAGCGCGAACGACGCCAGGCCGCGGCGGCGCGCCGACGGCCGTACGCCGTAACCGATGTGCCCGCCGGCCCGCAGCAGGAAGTCGTTGAGCTCGTGGCGCAGCGCGATCGCGCCGAGCACCTCGTCGTCCTCGGCGATCCACCAGTACGTGCAGTGGACCAGGCCCTCCGGGACCGGCACGGCCGGGTCGGCCTCGCGCAGCAGCCGGCGCACCCAGGCGGCGAAGCCGTCCGGACTGTCCACGTCGTCCCCGGGCCGCAGGCCCGCACCGTCCTGGTGCACGCCGCGACCCCAGTCGTCGCGGGAGCGCAGCCAGGATTCGTGCAGCCGGGCGGTGGGAGCGATGAGGTCGGCCATGCCCGCGACATTAGCGGTCCGGGCGATCAACCACCCCGGGGCGATCAGCCGGGCCGGGCGATCAGCGGGCCGGGCGATCAGCCGGGCCGGGCGATCAGCCCGGGAAGGCGTTGCGGGCGTCGCCCGGCTCGAGTCGCTCCAGCAGGCGGCGGGCCATGGCGCCGAGCTGGTCGAGCTCCTCCGGCGACAAGGCGTCGAGCACCAGCGTGCGGACGGCTTCGACGTGCCCCGGCGCGCTGGCCAGAACCTTCTCCCAGCCGGCATCGGTGAGCACCGCGTTGGTGTAGCGGCCGTCCGAGGGGCAGGCCTTGCGCTCGATCCAGCCGCGGGCCTCCAGGCGCTTGACCACGTGCGAGAGCCGGGACAGCGAGCCGTTGGCCAGCGCGGCCAGGGCGCTCATCCGGCGGGTCCGCTCGGGGGCCTCGGAGAGGTTGGCCAGCACGAGGTATTCGAAGTGGCTCAGGCCCGAGTCGCGTTGCATCTGGGCGTCCAGGGCGGCGGGGAGTTTCAGCAGCAGGCCGCCCACGGGCAGCCAGGCCCGCAACTCGTCGGGGCTGAGCCAGCGCGGCGGTTCGGCGGTCACCCGTCCATCGTACTGCTGGTTTGAAGCTTCAATCAGGGCCGGACGGCCTATGCGGCCAGGGCGAGCATGGCCTGGATCTGCGACTGCCGCTGGGTGGTCATCGTCTCGGCGAGGGCCTTGGCCGGCGGGTACTGCCCACCGGTCACCTCCATCCGGGTCACCTCGACACAGTTGTGCAGGTGGCCCAGGAGCAGGCTGACCGCCGTACGGTCGAAGTCGGCGCCGCGGGCGGCCTCGAGCTCGGCGATGTCGGCGGGCCGCAGTGAATGCAGGTCGCCGTGCCCGGCGTGGGCGCCGGCGGCCGGGTCGGCCGACGGCGGCTGCTGCCAGCCGGTCAGCCAGCGGCCCATGGTGGCCGCCTCGCTCTGCCACTGCCCGCCCAGCTCGTTGATCAGCGTGCGCACCCGGAGGTTGGTGGCCCGCGGCCCGGCCAGCGCGACGACCTGCTCACCCTGGCGGATGTAGTCGAGGCTCATCTGCAGGAACATCACGTCGGTGCTGTTGAACGCCGGCGGTGGCGGCTGCGCCGGATCGGCGGCACAGCCGGCCAGCGTGATCAGCATCAGCAGGGCGGTGGCCAGACGACGCACGGTGACACCTCCTCCGGTGCCGGACGGACGGGTCCACGCCGGTGGCCGTGGACCCGTCCGCGGGGCGTGGATCAGATGCGGGACCAGAGAGCCGGTACGTTCGGCGGCTCCCAGCCGGCCAGCGCGGTGTGCGCCTGCCGGCAGCTGTACGAGGCCCCGCCGTAGGTGACGACGTTGCCGGGCGAGTACGCGGTGCCGGCCCGCCAGGTGCCACCGGCCGGCGGCTGGGTCGTCGGCGGCGGTGTCGTGGGCTGGGTGGGCGGCGTGGTCGGCGGCGGAGTGGTCGGCGGCGGGTTGCCGCCACCGCCACCGATGTTGACGTCCACACAGGAGTAGAACGCGTTGACCGTGTCGGCGATGTTCCACCGGGCCAGCACGGTCTGCCGGCCGGTGAAGCCGCCCATGCTGACGGTGTGCGACTTGGTGGCGCCGGGCTGCGCGCCGCCGTCGTTGAAGGAGGCCAGCCGGGTGCCGCCGATGAAGTACTCCCACGTGCTGGTGGAGTGCCGGGCGGTGAGCACCCAGTTGAACGTCACCGACGAGCCGACGCTCGCGGCCGGCCAGTTGCGGCTGTTGTCGTTGAGGACGGCGAAGCGGCTGCCACCGCCGTTGCACTGCGTCGAGCCCTTGGGGGCCTCGACGCTCTGCGGCTCGTAGATGATGTCACCGCAGTTGGCCACCGCACCGCGGGCGCAGTTGGCCTGCCGGCTGGGTGGCGAGGAGATGTAGCCGTGCGCCGAGGCCGGCGCGACGGCGACGAACAGTGAGGCGCCGACCGTGGCGACGGTCAGCAGCGGCAGTGTGGTCCTTCTTCTCATGAAGCGCTCCTCTTCATGGGGGCGGCAGGCCGGAGTTTGGGGGAACCCGGCCTGCCGCGGGCACGCCGGTACCGCGCCGGAGAACCGGTCGGTATCGACATTGCCCGATGGATGGAAGCTCCGTCGGCGATACGCCCAACGTAAGTTAAAGCTTGTTAACAGTAAAGAGAGCCAACGAAGTTTTTCGATACCATCGGGAAAGGGAGCGCTCTCTCGCCGTCAGCCGGCGCGCGCGATGCAGATCCGGGCCTGCAAGCGCGGCCCGGCCTCGTAGAACATGTACGGCGTCCCACCGTCGGTGCCGAACGACGGCGCGGCGGCGCGGCCGTTGTCGGAGGCGATCGGGCTGTAGAAGACACCCAGGTGGTTCTCCCGGTCGAAGGCGTTGCCGACCTCGGTGATCCGCATCCTGCCGTCGTTGCCGTGGTACGCCACGTACGTCGTGTTGTTGCGCTTGACCAGGGCCGGCGCGGCGATGTCGGTGAGGCCGTCGCCCTCCGGGTTGACCAGCGGGGTGGGACTGAACTGCCACTGGTCCCAGCCGTTGGGCGACCAGCCGTAGAAGATCCGCCGCCCGCTCTTCACGCCCATGAACACCATGACGTACTTGTTGCCGCGCCCGGGCAGGGTGTGCTCGAAGACCCGGGCGTACGAGGTCTCCGACGTGCCCGGCACCAGTCGCGTGCTCAGGATCGGCGTCTCGTCGCGGAAATTGATGCCGTCCGCGGAACGGGCGACCCGGGTGGTCGTGTTCTCGCCGTGGAAGTAGCAGAAGAACTGCCGGGTGGCGGCGTCCCAGATGACGTGCGGGGACGACACATGACTGACTGTCGTACTGGGCAGGACATTGTCGATCAACGGGTTGGCGGAGTATTCGGTGAACGGCCCGGCGAGCGAGTTCGCGTACGCGACACAGATGCCGCCCGGCTTCTCGTGCGGCGCGTAATAGAGGTAGTACCGGGCCCGCGCGCCGCTGATCTTGTCGTAGACGCCGCGGATGCACGGGAAGATGAACTCCCCGGTCGGGTTGTAGTTCAGCGGCATGGTGAGCGCGTCACGGAGGTAGCTGTAGGTCGGCATGCCGGCGGGCAGGGCGGCCCGGGCCGCGGCGGGGGCGACGGCGGTGCCCGCCAGTCCGGCAGCGGCACCTTTCAACAGTGTGCGTCGATTCATGTCCGTGACGCTAAGCGGCCATCGGCTGCTAATAGAACCACTGATAGTAAGGTAATTCGTATTAACATCGATCCGGCTCCTCAGACATCCGCCCGTGCTGCCGATGTCGAAGACGTGCGGAACATCCATGACGTCATCGACGGCCGCGCCGTGACCTCCGTCTTCCAGCCACTGGTGGACATCGCCACGCGGCGCGTGCTCGGCTACGAGGCGCTCAGCCGCGGCCCGGCCGGCAGCCCCTGGGAGTCGCCGGTGACGTTGTTCGCCGCGGCCCGTGCCGCCGGACGCGACAACGAGCTCGACTGGGTGTGCCGGGCATCGGCGTACCGGGCCGCGCTGGACGCCGGCCTGGAGCAGACCCTGTTCGTCAACATGGAGCCGACGGCGTGGCACACGCCCTGCCCCGACGACCTGGCCCCCGTCGTGGCCCGGGCGCAGAGCCGGCTGCGCGTGGTCACCGAGATGACCGAGCGGGCGATCGCGGCGGACCCGGCCGGGCTGCTGTCGGCGACGGCGAGCTGCCGGGCGGCGGGCTGGGGCGTGGCCCTGGACGACGTGGGCGCCGACCCGATGTCGCTGGCGCTGATGCCGTTCGTGCACCCGGACGTCGTCAAGCTGGACATGAGCCTGCTGCACGCCCCGCACAATCCGCACACCTCGCACGTGGTGGCCGCCGTCGCGGCGTACGCCGAGGCCAGCGGGGCCACGATCCTCGCCGAGGGGGTGGAGACGGCGGAGCACGAGGCGATCGCCCGCACGATGGGCGCGACCGTCGGCCAGGGCTGGCTGTACGGGCGCCCCGGTCCCCTGCCGCCCGTCCCCGCGCCGCCGGGTGCCCACCTGCCGTTGCTGCGACCGGTGATGAGCGGTCCCACCGGCGCGACGCCGTTCGAGATCGTCGCGGCCCAGCGGCCCACCGTGGTCACCACCAAGTCGACGCTGATGCCGATCAGCAAGCACCTGGAGGCCCTGGCCCGCGACAGCCACCAGCCGCCCGTGCTGCTCGCCTGCTTCCAGGAGGCCCGGCACTTCACCCGCGCCACCGCCCGCCGGTACGCCGCGATCGCCGAGCGCAGCCCGATGGTCGCGGCGCTGGGCACCGGCCTGAGCGACGAACCGGCCCCCGGCGTCCGCGTTGCCCACTTCACCGCCGGTGACGCACTGCGCGGCGAGTGGAACGTGCTGGTCGTCGGCCCGCACCAGGCGGCGGCGCTGGTCGCCCGCGACCTCGGTGACACCGGGCCCGAGGCGGAACGGCGGTTCGTGTTCGCCACGACGTACGACCGGGCGCTGGTGATCGCGGCGGCCCGCTCGCTGCTGCACCTGCTGGCCCCGACCGACCCGGGCCGGATCCCCCACCTGCTGAGCGTCTGACCAGCCAGGATGCCGTGTCCGCGACGCCCGGGTCACCGTACGCGGTTGCGGGCGTTCTCTAGCTTGCCCATGTGATCTTGCCGATGTCCCGACGAGCCCTCGCCACCGCTGTCGTCTGCCTGCTGGGGTTGCCCCTGGCGGCCTGCTCGGCCGGCTCCAGTGCGCCGGAGGTGCTGCCCTCGGCCGGCGCCTCAGCCTCGCCGCCGGCCGAACACCTGATCACGACGCCGGTGACACCGACCAGCGCGCCCGCGGCGCCGACCGGGGGCAAGGGCTGGACCTCCGCCGACATACCCGTCTTTCCACCGGCGCCGCCGCCCCTGCCGATCACCCTGCCGGCGTCGGGCAGTGTGCCGTACCTGTCGCGGATCCCGACGCAGCAGCCGGTCGCCTTCATCACCATCGACGACGGTTACCTGAAGGTGCCGGAGGCGCCGGCGTTGCTGGCGGCCGCCGGCGTCCCGGTCACGCTGTTCCTGACCACCGACGCCATCCACGACGACGAGGCGTACTTCGCGCGCCTGCAGGAACACGGCGCGGTCATCGAGGCGCACACGATCACCCACACCGAGCTGCGCGGCAAGTCGTACGCGTTCCAGCACCGGGAGATCTGCGGCTCGGCGGACCGGCTGGGTCACCGCTACCAGCGCCGGCCCGTGCTGTTCCGGCCGCCGTTCGGCACCAAGGACGCCACCACGCTGCGGGCGGCGCGCGACTGCGGGATCAAGGCCGCGTTCATGTGGAAGGAGACGGTCCACAAGGGCAAGGTGCGCTACCAGGAGGGTCACCGGGTCCAGCCGGGCGACGTCATCCTGATGCACTTCCGGCCGGCCTTCGTGCGGGATTTCCTGGCGGCGCTGCGCGCGATCCACAAGGCCGGGCTGACGCCGGCCCTCCTGGAGGACTACATCCCGGGCTGAACACGAGCGGATCAACGACTCAACGCGCGGGAAAGCCGACGGACGCGCGCATAGTGATCACGAGGAGATGGTCGCTATGAGGTCGGGTGTGATCCGTCTGCCCAGGGGCCGGCGGTGGCTGCGCCAGCACGTGACGGTGGTGGCCGAGCTGGGCAGCCGTACGGCGGTGGTGACCGCGCGGACCACAGCTCCGGAGCTCGCCATCTCCGTGCGCCGGCACCCCGCGGCGGGCCGGACGACGATCGAGGCGGCGGGATCGTGACCGGCCACCTGCGCGACTTCCTCGGCGCCGACGACGCGACGCTGACCCGGCAGCTCACCGAAGGCGGTCCGGTGGACGCCGCGGTCGGTGCGATCCCCGGCCACCTGTCCGGACCGGCCCGGGCAGCGCTCGGCGCGGAGCTGTCCGCGGCGGCCGGCGGCCTGCTCGAGGAGGACCTCGGCTCGATCCTGCTCTCCGGGCTGATGGGCTACCACTGCCTGGTCGACGCCGCGCGGGAGACGGCCGCCGACGCCGACGTCACCCGGCTGGTCACGCTGGACGACCACCTCGTCCGGGTCACCTACGACCCGCACCTCGACGTGCTCGTCGACCGGGAGCCCGTGTACGAGCTGCGGCTGTGCCTGTCCGTGACGTTCACCGTGCAGGGCCTGGCGGCCACCGTACGGGCCGGCCGCCTGGCGCACGTGCGGGTGGCGCGCTGCTCGGCCGACGTCCGGCTGTCGTGGGAGGAGCACACCCTGCTGGAGCACAGTGACCTCGTCGACGCTCCCCTGGTGATCCGCCTCGGCGCCGGCCTCCCGGTGTCCCAGGCCACCGTGCCGGCACAGGCGCGCGGCACCGCCCGTGTCGCCCAGCGCCGCGCCTGAACCCGGTCGGGCTCAATGGCTGTCTCTCTACCTGTTTCCGCAGCCAGCGCCAGTATCGCTCCTCCCGGCTCGGTCTCTGCCGTTCGGATCTGCGTCCCGGTGACGCCGATCCGAACGCCGCGCACGGACTCGGCAACCGAGGTACAGCTGATCCGGTTCCGCTCATGAGCCGGATACGAGTCCTTCATGGTCGACCCAGATCGACTCGGCTACCGGGACGGGATCCCTGATGTGCTGATGTCGTACCCGGCGGGGAGGATGGGCGCGGGAGGTACAGATGAGCGACATCGCGGACGTTCCACCCGCCGTTGTGGGCCGGCTCCGGGTGATCTGCGGGGAGCTGCCCGAGGCGTTCGAGGAGCCGGCGTGGATCGGCCTGCGGTGGCGGATTCGCCGGCGGACGTTCCTGCACGTCTACACCACCGACGAGAGGGGGTCGGCGTACATCGATCTGGACGATCCGGCCGTCCTGATGACCTTCCGGGCGCCGCCCGGGGAGTTGGCCGCGCTGGCGCATGCCGGCCCTCCGTTCTTCCGGGCCGACTGGGGTGTGAATGTCGTGGGAATGGTGCTGGACGACGAGACGGACTGGGTCGAGGTTGCCGAGCTGGTGACGGACAGCTATCGCGTGCAGGCGCCCCGCCGCCTCGCGTTCCGGCGCGGCAGATGACCCACCGGTTCTGCCTCACCGCGGCGATCCGGGCCCGGCTGCGTCGGACCGTACGCCGATGCCGCGCCCGGCACGCCGCCGAGCAGAAGACCATGGACGCCTTCGCCTCACGCGCCAGCAGCCCGCCACAGACCGGACACCGCCGCGGCGCCGGCTCCGCCGTCGCCGTTCCCGTCGGCTGCGGCAGCAGCGACAACCAACCCCGAGCACGCCGCTCGCCATCGGTCATACCGCGAGCGTACGACCGACGCGAATCCGATCTTGAAGTTCAAGGACAGGCTCTCAGCAAGGTCGCATGAGGATCGGTGAGCGGGGCTCGGCCGGCGCCGGTCGCAGGGCCCCCGCGACCAGCATCGTGAGCACGATCCCGGCCGCGACCGTCAGGACCGCCGCCCGGATGCCGTGCTGGGCGACGAGGACCAGGACGGCCAGGCCGAGCGCGGCGCCGATCCCGGATCCGGTGGAGGCCAGACCCGAGGCGATGCCCTGCTCCCGGTCACTGACGCCGGTGGCCGCGGCGATGAACATGGCGGTGAAGACCACCCCGTCACCGATGCTGAGTGCGACCAGTCCGGGCAGCAGAGCCGCGTACGAGCTGTCCCCGGTCATCGCCAGACCCAGCGCCGCGGCACCCGCCGCGCCCACCACCAGCGCCGCGACGAGGGTGCGGCGCAGCCCGAAGCGGGTCACCACCTGGCCCGCCACCGTGGAGCCGGTCACGACCACGGCGGTGGGCACCAGGAAGGCCAGGCCGGTGCGCAGGGAGTCGTAGCCGCGGACGTCCTGGAAGTAGATCGACAGGAAGTACAGCACCGAGCCGAAGGTCGCCGCGAACATCGCCGCGAGCCCGACCGCCGCCACGACGTTGCGGTTACGCAGCAGCCCTGGCGGCACCAGCGGGTCGGCGGCCCGCCGCTCGATCACGACCAGCGCGGCCAGCAACGCCAGCCCGGCCGACGCCGTTCCGAGCACGACCGGCGAGGCCCAGCCGACCTTAGGCCCTTTTACCAGCGCGAACACCAGCAGCGTGATGCCGCCCGTGGCACTGAGCGCGCCCAGCAGGTCGAACGACCGCCCCTCGGCGCGCCGGGCATCGGCCGGCAGCAGCGGGAACGCCAGCAGCAGGGCCGCGGCGGCCAAGGGTGCGTTGATCAGGAACACCGCCGGCCACCCGAACGCGCGCGTGAGCACACCACCGAGCAGAACGCCGAGGACCAGGCCGGCCGCCCCCGCCCCGCCCCACACGCCCAGCGCGCGGTTGCGGGCCCGGCCCTCCGGGAAGGTGACGTTGACCAGCGCCAGCGTCGTCGGGAAGACCAGGGCGCCGCCCAGTCCCTGGACCGCGCGGGCACTCAGCAGCACCTCCGGGCTGCGGGCCAGACGATCAGCATCGCGAACGCCAGCAGCGCCAGGGCGGCCCGGCGGCGCCCGGGGCCGGTCATCGCCGGACCGCTTGCCGGCGGGCCGCCCATACCGGGCTGTCCACGTAGTGGTTGTCGAAGCGGTCCTGGGTCTCGCCGACCTGCGACCAGGTCGCCTCGCCGCGGTGCACCTCGTCGAGCAGCCGGTAGTAGTCGAACCGCGGCTTGCCGGGCGTGATGACCACGAGGAAGTCGGCATCCTGGCCGTCGGCCGGGGCGAAGGCGTGCGGAGTGCCCGGCGGGACGAACAGGGCGTCGCCCTCGTGCAGGGTCCGCAGCTCAGTGCCGACGAGCACCTCGAGGGCGCCGCCGAGCACGAAGAACAGCTCTCCGGACAGCGTGTGCCGGTGCGGGGGAGCCCCGTCGGTGCCCTGCTTGAGCAGCGTGCGGTTGCTGGTCAGGGCGCCGCCCGTGTGCTCGGGGTCGAGCAGCAGCGTGATCACGCTGGCCGGGTCGCTGTCGAGGAGTTCTGCCTGCGCTGCGCGTACGAGTGTCATGGTCGTTCCCCGTTCCTGGATGTTGGAGGTCCAGGATAGGCACGGGATCCTGGACATGTAAAGTCCAGGACTATGCGGATGAGTCAGGGCGTCGAATGGGCCCTCCACACGTGCCTCAACCTGAGCTGGCTCGACACCCCGGTGCCGACCGGCACCCTCGCGGCGTTCTACGAGCTGCCGCCGGCCTACCTGAACAAGCAGCTCCAGGCCCTGGTCCGGGCCGGGATCCTGACGTCGGTCTCCGGCCCGCGCGGCGGCTTCCGGCTGGCCCGGGACCCGGACGCGGTCTCCCTGCTGGACATCGTGGCCGCGATCGAGGGGCCGGAGGAGCTGTTCCGCTGCGACCAGATCCTGCGCAAGGGCCCGGGCGTGCACACGGGCGTCGACTATCGGCAGTCGTGCACCCTGGCCCAGGCGATGCGCGGTGCCGAGCTGGCCTGGCGGCGGGAACTGGCCGGCCGGACCGTGGCCGACATCCGGGCCGACGTCGAGCGCCTGCACCCCGACTCCCCGGCGGACGCCCGGGCCCGGATCACCGAGCTGCGCTGAGCCACCCCCGCGGACTTCCGCGTCTATCGCAAGCCGCTCGACCTGCTCTGACCACGCCGCGCCGTCCGCACCACGAGGACGATCGCTCCGATGACGAGCAGGGCGCCCAGCAGCTGCAGACCTGGGGAGTCGTCGGCTCCGCCGTACACGAATGCGGCGACGCCGAGCAGAACCGCGACGGCGGCGAGGGCGTATTTCATGAGGGCTCCTTCCGGGGCGGCGAGTGCCGACGATGCGATCTCATCACCGGCCCGCCCCGTCAGAAACCGCCCGGGCCGACTCCGCACAGGATCTCCACACAACGCACACGAAACACGACGCACACGAATGCCGTCACTGGGCGCGGCGCTGGAGGAACTCGTAGACGTCCTGGGCGTCGACGCCCGGGAAGGTGCCGGGCGGCAGGGCGGCCAGCAGGTGCGAGTGCACCCGGGCGCTGGGCCAGGCCTGGCCGGCCCAGCGGTCCACCAGCTCCGTGGGCGGGCGGCGGCAGCAGGTCGGGTCCGGGCAGGTCGACACGGTACGGCGGGTGGTGTCACCGCCGCGGAACCAGCGGGCATGCTGGTACGGCGTCCCGACCGTGACCGAGAACTCGCCCGAGCGGGTCGACTCCACGTGCACGGTGCACCAGTACGTGCCCTTGCCGGTGTCGGTGAACTGGTAGAACGACGAGTACGGGTCCTCGGCCGCGAACACCGTGCGTGACGCCCATTTGCGGCACACCGGCTGGCCCTCGATCGCGCCGGTCACGTCGGTCGGGAAGCGCACGTCGTCGTTCTCGTAGGCCTTGTAGACCGTGCCGCTCTCGTGCACCCGGGCGAAGTGCACCGGGATGCCGAAGTGGTGGGTGACCAGGTTGGTGAAGCGGTGCGCCGCGGTCTCGTAGGAGACCCCGAACGCGTCGCGGAAGTCGTCGATCGCCAGCGCCCGGTCGGCCTTGGCCTCGCCCAGGAAGTCGGTGGCGAACTTCTCCGGCATCAGCAGCGCCGCGGCGAAGTAGTTGACCTCGACCCGCTGGCGCAGGAAGTCGCCGTAGTCGGCCGGGTCGTGGTGGCCGAGCACGAAGTGCCCGAGCGTCTGCAGCACCACCGCGCGCGGGTCGTGGCCCTTCCCGCTGGCCACCTGCGGCAGATAGATCTTGTGGTTCTTCAGGTCGGTCACCGAGCGGGCCGAGCCGGGCAGGTCGTTGACGTAGTGCAACGAGAAGCCCAGGTGGGCGGCGATGTCGAGGATGCCGCGCTGGGACAGCGGGCCGGTGGTGTGCCGCACCGACTCCAGCACCTTGGCCGCGGCCTGCTCGATGTAGTCGAAGTAGTTGTCGCGCTCGCGCATCTCGACGCGCAGCTGCTGATTGGCCCGGCGGGCCACCTCCGGGGTGGCGCTCTGCTCGGTGAGCAGCCGGGTCAGCTCGCGGTGCAGGCCGATCAGCGATTCCAGGGCGTCGGCGGGCAGCCGCCGGCCGCCGCGGACGACCGGCAGGCCCAGGGCCGTGTAGGCCGGTTCCCGCTGGAAATGGGCCAGCTCGATCTCCAGCCCGGCGCGCCGGCTCGGCGCTTCCGGCCGGAGCAGTTCCTGCATCGGTACGCCCAGAGCACCCGCGATCGCCTGCAGCACGCTGAGCTTCGGCTCCCGTTTGCCGTTCTCGATCAGCGAGAGCTGCGAGGGGGCCCGGCCGACGGCGGCGCTGAGCTGGTCGAGAGTCATGCCCTTGGCCCGGCGCTGGTGCCGCAGCCGCTGCCCGAGGGTCACGAGGTCCACGGTCGCGTCGGTCGGTGAAGCCGTCATGGGTTTTGACGCTAACAGAATTTCTTCACTTCTTCTCCTCACAAATACCTTCAGTGGGGGTTGCGCCCTCGATCAGAGTGAAGTTCTGCCGTAACGGAAGGGCTTAACACCATGACTGATCAGCTGACCGAAGTCAGGGGCGGTACCGCCGCGGACCTCACTCGGGCGTGGGCCGGCGATCCCCGTTGGCTGGGCGTGACCCGCAGCTACACGGCGCACGACGTCGTCAAGCTGCGCGGCAGTGTCCAGGAGCAGCACACCCTGGCCGAGCGGGGCGCCCGCCGGCTCTGGGACCTGCTGCACGACGAGGAGTACATCAACGCGCTCGGCGCCATGACCGGCGGCCAGGCCGTGCAGCAGGTGCGGGCCGGGCTCAAGGCGATCTACCTGTCCGGCTGGCAGGTCGCCGCCGACGCCAACCTGTCCGGGCACACGTACCCGGACCAGAGCCTCTACCCGGCGAACTCGGTGCCGGCGGTGGTGCGCCGGATCAACAACGCGCTGCTGCGGGCGGACCAGATCGACACCGCGGCGGGCAAGCACGACCGCGACTGGCTGGCGCCCATCGTCGCCGACGCCGAGGCCGGCTTCGGCGGGCCGCTGAACGCGTTCGAGCTGATGAAGGCCATGATCGCGGCGGGTGCGGCCGGCGTGCACTGGGAGGACCAGCTCGCCTCGGAGAAGAAGTGCGGCCACCTCGGCGGCAAGGTGCTCATCCCGACCGCCCAGCACATCCGCACACTCAACGCGGCCCGGCTGGCCGCCGACGTGGCCGGGGTGCCGAGCCTGATCATCGCCCGCACCGACGCGCTGGCCGCCGATCTGCTCACCACCGATGTGGACGAGCGCGACAAGCCGTTCCTCACCGGCGAGCGGACCGCCGAGGGCTTCTTCCGGGTGCGCAGCGGTCCCGATGCGGCCATCGCCCGCGGGGTCGCGTACGCCGACTACGCCGACCTGATCTGGTGCGAGACCGGCAAGCCCGATCTGGAGTTCGCCCGCTCGTTCGCCGAGGCCGTGCACAAGGTGCACCCGGACAAGATGCTGGCGTACAACTGCTCGCCGTCGTTCAACTGGAAGCGCAACCTCGACGACGCCACCATCGCCCGGTTCCAGAAGGAGCTCGGCGCGATGGGCTACAAGTTCCAGTTCGTCACGCTGGCCGGCTTCCACGCGCTGAACCACTCGATGTTCGAGCTGTCCCAGGGCTACGCCACCGAGGGCATGAGCGCGTACGTGCGGTTGCAGGAGGCCGAGTTCGCGGCCGAGACCAACGGTTACACGGCGACCAAGCACCAGGCCGAGGTCGGGACCGGCTACTTCGACGCCGTCTCCACGGCGCTCAACCCCGACAGCTCCACCACCGCGCTGTCCGGCTCGACCGAAGCGGAGCAGTTCTGATGGAAGAAGTCACCGTCTCCCCCTCCGAGTACGACGAAGTCCTGACGCCCGAGGCGATCGAGTTCGTGGTGGCGCTGGACCGTGAGTTCGGCGCGCGCCGGGTCCAGCTGCTGGACCGCCGCCGGCGCCGCCGGGCCACCCGGACGACCGAGCTGGACTTCCTGCCCTCGACCCGGCAGATCCGCATCGACGACACCTGGACCGTGGCGCCCCCGGCCGAGGACCTGATGGACCGCCGGGTGGAGATCACCGGGCCGCCCGAGCGCAAGATGACGATCAACGCGCTGAACTCCGGCGCCAAGGTCTGGATGGCCGACTTCGAGGACGCCACCGCGCCGACCTGGGACAACGTCGTCTCAGGCCAGCGCAACCTGCGGGCCGCGCTGGACGGCACGCTGGACTTCACCGCGCCGGACGGCCGGGAGTACAAGATCGGCACCGAGCTGCCGACCATCATGGTCCGGCCCCGCGGCTGGCACCTGCCGGAGTGCCACGTGCGCATCGGCGGACGGGCGGTCTCGGCGTCGCTGTTCGACTTCGGCCTGTACCTGTTCCACTGTGGGCGCAAGCAGATCGAGCGGGGCAGCGGCCCGTACTTCTACCTTCCCAAGCTGGAGAGCCACCTCGAGGCCCGGCTGTGGAACGACGTCTTCGTCTTCGCGCAGAACCTGCTGGGCATCCCCCGCGGCACGATCCGCGCGACGGTGCTGATCGAGACGATCACGGCGGCCTTCGAGATGGAGGAGATCCTGTACGAGCTGCGCGAGCACTCGGCGGGACTCAACGCCGGCCGCTGGGACTACCTGTTCAGCATGATCAAGAACCGGCCGGACGTGGTGCTGCCGGAGCGCTCGCAGGTGACGATGACGGCGCCGTTCATGCGGGCGTACACGGAATTGCTGGTCAAGACCTGTCACCGGCGCGGGGCCCACGCGATCGGCGGCATGGCCGCCGTCGTGCCCAGCCGGGACCCGGTGGCCGCCAAGCGGGCGCTCAACCAGGTCCGCCAGGACAAGCGGCGCGAGGTCGGCGACGGCTTCGACGGCTCCTGGGTGGCCCACCCGGGCCTGGTGCAGACCTGCCGGGAGGTCTTCGACCAGTGGCTCGGCTTCGAGCCGCACCAGATCGTGCGCAAGCGCGAGGACGTGCGGGTCACCGCCAAGGAGCTGCTGGACGTCAAGTCCAGTGCCGTCACGGTCAGCGAGGTCGCGCTGCGCACCAACGTCAGCGTGGCGCTGCGGTACGTCGCGGCGTGGCTGGGCGGGCGCGGCGCGGTGGCGCTGGGCGGGCTGATGGAGGACGCGGCGACCGCGGAGATCTGCCGGACCCAGCTGTGGCAGTGGATCTCGACGGGGACCCCGACCGACTACGGCGTGCCGGTGACCGCGGGCCTGGTGACCCGGATGCTGCGCGAGGAACTGGACGTGCTGGCCGAGACCGGGGCGCTGGACGAGGAGTCGGCCCGGTGCTTCGGTCAGGCCCGGACCCTGCTGACCGTGCTGCTCTCCGAGCGGACCTGCCCGGAGTTCTTCACTCTGCCCGCGTACCTGCGGCACATGACCGGTGGCGGCCTCAAGCCGGCGGCGGTTCTGCCGGTCTGACCGGGAGCATTGGGACGGCCCGGTGGCGATCCGCCACCGGGCCGTGCCCGTTTGTGCGGCGCGTGTGCCCGTGTTGACGGACGGTGAGAAAGCTGCTGCCGCGCCGGGCCCGGCAACGGGCCTCCCGGGATGCCATGCTGGGGCTCCGAGCCCGTCAGAGCAGCGCTGGGAGGACATGCCGATGCTGCCCCTCAATGCCCAGAACTTGTCGTCCCTGCCCGCCGAGCTGCCGGTCCCGTCCTACGACCGCGGCGCCCTGCGGACCGGGATCGTGCACTTCGGCGTCGGTGGCTTCCACCGGGCGCACGAGGCGATGTACCTCGATCGGCTGATGAGCGCGGGCCGGGCGCTGGACTGGGCGATCTGCGGGGTGGGCGTGATGCCGGCCGACCGGCGCATGGCCGAGGTGATGCACGCCCAGGACGGCCTCTACACGCTGGTCGTCAAGGCGCCGGACGGCACCCTCGAGGCCCGGGTCGTCGGCTCGATCAAGGAATACCTCTTCGCGCCGGACGACCCCGAGGCCGTCATCGAGAAGATGGCCGGGCCCGAGGTGCGCATCGTCTCGCTGACCATCACCGAGGGCGGCTACAACTTCAACGCCGTCACCGGGGACTTCGTCGCCGACAACCCGGACGTGCGGCACGACCTGACGCCCGGCAACCCGCCGCGCACCACCTTCGGGCTGATCACCGCGGCGCTGGCCCGGCGGCGCGAACGCGGGGTGCCGCCGTTCACGATCATGAGCTGCGACAACATCCAGGGCAACGGGCACGCCGCCCGGCGCAGTTTCGTCGCCTTCGCCACCCTGCTGGACCCGGAGCTGGGCGAGTGGGTGCAGCAGCACGTCGCCTTCCCGAACAGCATGGTCGACCGGATCACCCCGGTGACCACGGACGACGACCGCGCGGAGGTCCGCAAGCGGTTCGGCGTGGACGACGCCTGGCCGGTGGTGTGCGAGCCGTTCACCCAGTGGGCCCTGGAGGACACGTTCCCGCTGGGCCGGCCCCCGTTCGAGGACGCCGGCGTGCAGGTGGTCGCCGACGTCGAGCCGTACGAGCTGATGAAGTTGCGCCTGCTCAACGCCAGCCACCAGGCGCTCTGCTACTTCGGCTACCTGGCCGGCTACCGGCTCGTGCACGACGTCGCCCAGGATCCGCTGTTCGCCGGCTTCCTGCTGGCGTACATGGACCGCGAGGCCACGCCGACCCTGGAGCCGGTGCCCGGCATCGACCTGGACGAGTACAAGCACCAGCTCATCGACCGCTTCTCCAACGACCAGGTGCGCGACACCGTGGCGCGGCTCTGCGCGGAGAGCTCCGACCGCATCCCCAAGTGGCTGCTGCCGGTGATCCGGCACAACCTCGAGACCGGTGGCGAGATCCTGCGGTCCACCGCCGTGGTGGCCAGCTGGGCCCGGTACGCCGAGGGCGTCGACGAGCAGGGCAACCCGATCGAGGTGGTGGACCGGCTCAAGGACACCCTGACCGCGGCGGCCCGGCGGCAGAGCGAGGATCCGCTGGCCTTCATCGCCGACCGGGACCTGTTCGGGGACCTGATCGACAACGAGCGGTTCGTCTCGGCGTACCGGTCGGTGTTGTCCTCGCTGCACCTCAAGGGAGCGCGGGCGACACTCGAGGAGCTGGCCGGCGCCGCCTGAGCAGCGCGGCGCCGAGGCCGCCGGCCAGCAGCTGGCTGGCCGCGACGGCCAGCAGCAGGGCGGTCGGGCCGTGGCCG
>NZ_JBEZGQ010000050.1:0-18538 GCF_040650095.1 Actinoplanes sp. NPDC048791
ATCGCCGCGGCCGGCCTCGCCGCCCAGGCCGACCGCCGCGTCCGCGCGGCCCTGCTCAACGTCCGGACGCAGCTCCGGCCGGCACCGACTCAGGAGGTCTCATCGTGACCGTGAAGGACCGGATCAAGAGCGTCGCCCCCAAGGGCGCCAAGGAACAGGTCCGTGAGCTGCTGGTCCGCTACGGCGAACGCACCAGCGACCAGCGGCCGCTGCCGGACTTCCTGGTGATCGGCACCAAGCGCGGCGGCACCACGTCGCTGTGGCGCTATCTGATCCAGCACCCGCTGGTGCCGCGGCTCTTCCCGGCGTGGAACACCAAGACCTCGCACTACTTCGAGGAGAACTGGCCGCGCGGGGAGGCCTGGTACCGCTCGCACTTCCCGACGGTGAAGCAACGCGCGGCGCTGGAACGCAAGCACGGCGCACCGCCGAAGGTGGGCGAGGCCGCGCCGCTGTACATGTTCCATCCCCTGGTCGCCGGACGGGTCGCGCAGCTGATGCCGCGGGCCCGGATGGTCGTGCTGCTCCGCGACCCGGTGGAACGCGCGTACTCGCACTGGAAGGAACGGCGTACCGAGGGTGTGGAGCCGCTGGACTTCGCGGCTGCGCTGGCGGCGGAGGAGTCCCGGACGGCGGGGGAGCGGGAGAAGCTGCTCGCCGACCCGAACTACTTCAGCGAGGCCTACGACTGGTATTCGTACCGGGCCCGGGGCCGCTACCTGGAGCATCTGACGCCGTGGCTGGACCACTTCGACCGGGAGCAGCTGCTGTTCGTGGCCAGCGAGACGCTGTACCGCGAGCCGGCGGCGACGTACGCGCGGATCCTGGACTTCATCGGGCTGCCGCCGTACGACCTGGGCGCCTATGACGTCTTCAACGACCGGCCCAGCAAGGGCATGGACGACGAGGTACGCGCGGAGCTGACGGCGCACTACCGCCCGCACAACGCCGCCCTGGCCGAGCGGCTGGGCATGACCTTCGACTGGAGTTAGGGCAGCCGCTCGCCGAGGATGTCGAGCAGGGCGGGGTGCAGCTTCGGGTTCCAGCCCGCGCCCCCGCCCGACAGCTCGTACGTGCGCAGCCACAGCTCGACCAGGTAGGCGTCCGCGACGAACCGTTGCCGGACCGGATCCGCGAGACCCAGCGCGGCACCGTGATGCCGCAACGCCTCGTCCACGGCCGTCGCGCACTCGGCCGCGGGCCGTCCCCGCGTGGACAGCGTCGTCTGGAACGCCTGGTGGGCCAGGTCGAAGCCGACCGGCACGCCCGGCGCCCTGTTCTCCCAGTCCCAGACCAGCAGGCCGCCCTTGTGGCGGGCCATGTTCCACGGGACCCAGTCGCCGTGCCAGTTGCCGAACTCCAGCGTCAGCTCCCGGTCGAGCTTGTCGATCGCGGCGTGGATGCGGGGATCGGCGCCCTCGGCCCGCGCCCGCCAGCCGGCCAGCAGAGCCGTCACGGGCTGGGCCTCGGTGGCGGGTGAACCCCACCGGGCGACCGCCAGCATCGCGTCCAGGCGGGGACTGTCGGGCTTGCTGATCCGGCGTACCCGGCGGGGCATCGGCTCGATGACGGCGATCTCACGGCCGTTCCACTGGGTGTGCAGCATCAGTCGCGGGGCGGGCGGGAAGCCGTGGCCGGTGGGCAGCTCCGCCAGGGTGGCGGCCTCCGCGCGGACCATCGCGCGGGTGCCGTCGTTCCAGCCGATCTTCGCGTAGCCGCGGGGGCGGCCGTGGGCGTCGAACAGCTGCAGCGTCGGCTTGTGGTGCGGGTCCGGCGGCCGGATGCCGATCGCCGCGTGCAGCTCCGGCTCGCCGAGCTGGTCGGCCAGGAACGAGGAGAGCAGCAGCTCGCGCTCCGGGGCGTGCACGGACAGGACCGGTGCCCGGGTCAGGCCCAGGGCACCGACTCTGGCCAGCAGGCCGACGGCGGCGCGACCGGCCCGGACCTTGGGCGGACGCAGGGCGTTGTAGGCCAGCAGGGATGCCGCGGTGACTTTGCGGGAGGCCAGCGGCAGCAGGAAACGGGCGTGCTCCAGGGACGGGATGACCGCGTACCGGACGGTGGCGGCCGGGTCGTCGCCGACGGTGACCCGCAGCCGGGGGTCACCGAAGATGGCGCGGGTGACCCAGCCCAGCCCGTCCTGCCGGCCCCGGGGATCGGAGTCCGTCCCGACCAGCGGATCGGATGGGGTCCGCTGACCCGGGACGGACGTCCGCGTTGACTCGTTGACCACGGCGTCGACGATAGGCGATGCGTGTCAGCGCTGATAGACCTTGACGTAGTCGACGACGAAGTCCGCCGGGAACTGCGTGCTCGCGTCCGGGTTGCCCAGCCAGCCGCCGACCTGGAAGTTCAGGCGCAGGTTGTACGGCTTGTTGAACGCCTTGTCGTACCAGGGCGTCGTGCTGCTGTCGCGGGTCCACACCAGCTTGCCGTCGATGTACCACTTCAGCGACTTCGCGTCCCATTCGGTGGTGTACGTGTGGAAACCGTCGGCCGGGTGCGCGCCGCCGGGCATGGCGATCCGGGTGTCCTGCTTGACCGGCGTGTAGTCCCAGAAGATGGCCGCGGTCGACTTGTCGTGCCAGCCGGGACCGCCGGGCAGCTCGGTCACGTCGATCTCACCGTTGCCGCCGTCGTCGGGGCGCAGCCAGAACGCCGGCCACAGACCCTTGGAGCTCTCGGGCTTGTTCGGCGACTTGGCGCGGATCTCGAAGCGCCCGTACTTGAACGACGCCTTGCCCATCGTGTCCAGATAGGACTGCGTGTACTGCCGGTTCTGCGAGCTGCACGTGGACGACTGCTTGAGCGCCCGCAGGGTCAGGTTGCCGCCGCTGACGAAGGTGTTCTTCGGGTCGTCGACGTTGCAGCCGATGTCGATCGACCGGCCCTCACCGTCGCGCAGGTTCCACTTCGACTTGTCGATGCTGCCGGAATTGAAGTCGTCGTTGAAGACCAGGCGCCAGCCGTCGGCGGCCGGCGCGGTGGGCGCGGCCGGCGGCTTGGTGGTCGCCGGGGCCGTGGTGGCCGGCTTCGTCGCGCTCGGGGACGTGGCGGTCGGCGCGGCCGTGGTCGGCTTGGTCGTGGGCGCCGGGGGCAGAGCCGTGCTGGGCGTGCTCTTGCCCGGCGTCGGCTTGGCCTGCGTCCGGTACGACAGCACCAGCTCGGGGTGCAGGTTGTCCTTCGAGTTCTCCCGCGAGGCCCAGTAGACCCGGGTGTTGAGGCTCTCCTGGGAGAGGGCGAACGTGTAGGTGCCGTTGCCCTGCACCGAGCCCGAGACGTCGAACTCGTTGTAACCCTTGGAGACCTTGTCCAGCGCCTGCACACTGCCGACGGCGGCGAGCTGGGCCGGGCTGCTCGCCGCGGCCAGGTCACCCGGGACGGTGCGGGCCAGGATCCGGGCGGCGAAGTCGTGCCAGGCGTAGACGCGCAGGGTCGCCTTCACCTCCGTGGCGTTGGCCGGGAGTTTGTCGACGGCGAACTGCAGGGTGGCGTCCCGGCGTCCCTTGGGGTTGCCGTCGCACAGCGACGGGCAGCTCGCCAGGGTGGTCTTGCCGTTGGTGTCGCCGTCCTGCGGCACCTGGGTGACGGTCGTGTCGGCCACCGGCCGCAAGGTGAGACCGTCGTCGTCGCCCGCGAAGACGGGCACCAGCGTCCCGGCGGTGACGGCCAGCACCGCGGTGCCGATGATGGTGAGCGATCGGGTGCTGCGAATCCCCCGCCGCGGTGCCGGTGCATGGGCCGGCACGTGCGCCCTGCGCAACATCAACTGTCTACTTTCCTCGGAGATATTCCCTTGTGGTGGATCGACGGCCGAGCGTATCCGGAACACCGTGAAGATCACATCTTCGCAAAACCGCGCCTAATGCGGGCTTAAGACTGCACTAATGCGCGGCCGACCATTGCCCCCGTGTCCAAATCGGTCGTGTCCGCACATGTCCACCCGCCGCGGCCTGCGCGAACGTCGTTGTGCCGGTTGGCATGAATGCGGGTCGACCTGCTGTTGTGCGGCCGCCGAGCACACCGAAACGGGCGATTCACCCGGGCGGCAGCGTGCTGACGAAATCGCGGGCCCGGATCAGCCATTCCTCGAGCACATCGTCGTCGAGTTCGGCGCCGTCCACCCGTACCCAGCCCCGCATGCGCCGGCCGCCCATCTCCATCAGCCGGGTCCCCGGCCGGGTCAGCGCCTCGTCGGCGGCCGCCGGCCCGACCCGGACCATCAGGTCGTCGCCGGTGACCCCGACGGTGAGCCGGCCGTCGGTCAGGAAGGCCAGCGAGCCGAACATCCGCTTGTCGGTCACCCCGGGCAGCTCGGCGAGCCGGTCGCGCACCCGCTCGGCCAGGGCCTCGTCGTAAGCCATGACCCGACCGTACCGCTGGCGGGCGATGCCTAGGCTCGGCGCCATGCTCCGCCGGACAGCGGCCGTCGTGGTCACCCTGATCGCCCTGGTCGCGGCCGTGCGGCTGGTCGCCCCGCAGGACACCTCGGGGGTACGCCGGCAGCTGACGTTCCTGCGCGCGCAGCTCGACGCCGGGGCCGCGCAGGAAGCTCAGGAACTGTTCCCGGAGGGCTACTTCTTCCTGTACGCCCTCTACGGCCTCGCCCGCGTCGACCTCGGCCGTACCGCGGCGGACCCGGCCGAGGACGCGCGCGAGGCCCGCTGGGCGCTGGCCCAGTTGGAGTCACCGGCCGGTCGCCGGCCGTTCGACGCTGCTCTGACTCCCGCGTACGGCGTCTTCTATCAGGGCTGGACCAACTGGCTCCGCGGCGGCGTTCTGTCTCTGGGCCCGGACCCGGCGCTGCGGCGGGACTTCGAGTCCGCGTCCGCGGCGCTGGCCGCCGCCCTGGACGCGGCGGCGACGCCGTACCTGGCGGCCTATCCGGGGCAGGCCTGGCCGGTCGACTCGACGGTCGCGGTCGCCTCCCTGCGCCTGCACGACAAGCTCCTGACACCCCGGTACGCCGGCACGACCGGTCGCTGGCTGGCCGGAGTCCGGCAACGCCTCGACCCGGCGACCGGGCTGCTGCCGCACACTGTCGATCCGGTGTCGGGCCGGCCCACCTCGGGCGCCCGGGGCACGTCGCAGAGCATCATCCAGCGGTTCCTGGTCGACATCGACCCCGCGTTCGCGCGCGAGCAGTATCTGCGGTTCCGGTCCCTGTTCGTGGTGCGGCCGCTGCGCCTGGGGCCGGCGGTACGGGAGTATCCCCGCGGGGCGGACGGGCCGGCGGACGTCGACTCGGGTCCGCTGCCGCTGGGCGTGAGCCTGTCGGCCACCGCGGTGACGCTGGGCGCGGCCGCCGTGCAGGGCGACGGGCAACTGGCCGGGGCGCTGGCCAACTACGGGGAGCTGATCGGCGTACCGGTGTCGACGCCGTGGTCCAAGCGTTATGCGGCCGGCGCGCTGCCGATCGGTGACGCCTTCCTGGCGTGGTCGAAGACCGCGCGGCCGTGGGTGGCCGATCCGCCGGCGTCGCTGCCAAGCGCAATCGACCGGTTCTGGCGGTTGCCCTTCCTGGCGTTGCTGGCGTTGGCCGTGCTGCTCGCCTGGATCCCGGTCGCCCGCGCTCGTCTTGTCGTCGTCTAGATCGGCCGCGCCGATGCATTTCGCCTGGTAGAGGGTCCGCTCGGCCGAGACGAAATAGACACAAGACCGTACCCACGGGGCCATCCGGCCTAAAAGTCCAATTCCCCCACAACTCGGCAATCCGCTGGTTACAGTACGGACGGCGCAGTTCCGAAGTGCGAGCTATGTCCCCGCGCTAGGTGCCCGCGCCAACCGGTTCACGCCGGCGCACCACAAGCCGTCGCGTGCGGCACCGAGAAAGGCAAACCCGTCGAGAGGCGGGGACGCAAAGCCAGGGACCTCCCGAGCGGGAGGCGGCCCAGCCGCCGAAGGAGACAGAAACACATGCGCTATTCACCAGCCCATGCGGCCAAGAGCGGCTCGGTTCCGTTCATGCTGCGTGGCCCCAAGTCGCTGCGGACGGCAATGACGGCCGCGGTCGCGGGAGTCGTCGGCCTGGTGCCGACCATCCTGATCGCGTCCCCCGCGTCGGCCGCGACGAACGGAGTGACCGTCACTGCGCCGTCCCCGGTCAAAGAAGGCCAGGACGCGGTGTTCACCGTCCAGCGCGACGCCGGCCCCGGTACCGCACCGGTCACCTACACGCTGAGCACCCAGAACGGTAGTGCCATCGCCGGCTCGAACGGCGACTACATCGCCAACCCGCAGCCTGCGACCGTGTCTCTGGCACCGGGCGCCAGCGCGACAGTGATCGTGAAGACGAGGGTCGACGGGGATCTCGCGGAGGCGGACGAGACCTTTGACCTCACTGCGACCAGTCAGAGCGTGGCCCCCGTCGGCAGTGACTCCGACACGGCCACCATTGAGGACGCCGGCGAGGAGCCGACGTACCGCCTGACCTCGGTCAGCCCCTTCGACGAGACGGCCGGCACCAAGCCCAGTGGTGTCGCTCCCAACATCGTGATGGTGCAGGACAACAAGAAGGTCCGGATCACGGCGACGCTGTCCAATCCGGCCGGGAGCACCATCGACATCCCGGTCGAGACCGCGGACGGTACTGCTGTCGACGAGGTCACCAACCCGGATCACCCGGACTACAAGTCGCTCCCGGGTGGCGCGAAGATCACGATTCCGCAGAACCAGACCAGCGGTTACATCGATGTCGAGGTTGTTGACGACAAGCGTAACGAAGATGCCCTCCAGGACTTCAAGGTCCAGGTCAGCGGGGCGGTGACGGGTGCCATCCCGCTGAACGGCACGGCGGGTGAGACCACGATCAACATCAAGGACGACGACGCTGCGCCGTCGGTCAGCCTCGGCGGCGCCGGCCAGGTGGCGGAGGGGTCCCCGCTCGGGTTCCCGCTGCTGCTGACCGCGGCCTCTGAGAAGGAGATCACGGTCAACGTCAGCACTTCTGACGGACCGGCCTCGGCTCAGGCGGCAAGTGCCACCGCGGGCAAGGACTACACCCCGCTCGCGGGGACGACGGTCACGTTCCCCGCGGACTCGGTATCGCAGACGGCGCTCGTCGACACCATCGACGACAACGACGTGGAGAGCAGCCCCGAGGCGCTCACGGCGACGATCTCCAGCCCCGTGAACGCAGCCCTGGGCACGCCGACCAGCGCCAGCGGCGCGATCAGTGACAACGAAGCCGCGCCGCAGGTCTCGCTCAGCGTCAACCAGGTGAGCCCGGAAGGTAACACCGGCACCAAGAAGACGGAGATCGAGCTCACGCTGGACAAGGCGTCGACGATCCCGGTCATCGTGGACTGGACGCTCGGCGGCGGCACCGCGACGGCGGGCGTCGACTACAAGTCGGCCTCGGGCTCGATCACGATCCCCGCGGGGGCGACCCAGCTGACGATCCCGGCCGGCTCGACCGTCGGCAAGATCGTGGTCGAGACGATCGGTGACACGATCTACGAGCCCGGCGACGAGATCGTGAACATCAACTTCTCCAGCCCGAACATGTCGGTCAACACCTCCAGCCTGGGTGCGCAGCCGTTCACCATCGTCGACGACGACACCCAGCCCAGCTTCACCGTCGGGAACGCGACCTTCGACGAGGGCGACGTGACCAACAAGGTCAAGTTCCCGGTCACGCTGTCGGGTGTCACCAACGGAGACGTCGACCTCATCGCCACGCTGACCCCGGTCACCGCTGACCCCACCGCGGGTGCGATCGGCAGCCGGGACTACGACGTGCCGAGCGCCGCGGTGACGATCCCGGCCGGCAGCACCACCGGCTACGTCGAGATCACTCTCAACGGCGACAAGGTCTACGAGGGTGACGAGACGGCCACGCTCTCCCTGAGCCGGGCGCCCGGCGAGACGCTCGTCGCGGCCGGGGCGGCGCCGGGTGGTTCGCACAGCGCCACGCTGACGATCAAGGACAACGATCCCGTCCCGACGCTCAAGTTCAACGGTGGTTCCGGGACCGAGGGCACCACGCTCAAGGTGAGTGCCACCCCGGTCGGCACGGCGCAGGCGGACATCCCGCTCACGCTGACGCTGGGATCCAGCGGCGAGGACGCTGCCGAGGTGGCGGACTACGACGAGAACGTGCTCGCCACCTACACCCTGCTCGCGGGTACCACCAGCGAGATCCCGCTGGGCACGCTGGACCTGAACAACGACTCCATCGACGAGCCGGTCGAGACGATCGAACTCACGGCGACCGAGACGGTGCCGAGCGCGATCGGCTACAAGACCAACGTCGGCAACTACCGCATCAACGACGACGCGGGTGACCTGCCGCCGGCCGTCTCGGTCAGCAGCGAGTCCATCAAGGAGGGCGAGGGTTCGGTCGACCTGGACATCTCGCTGACCTTCGACGAGGACACGACGTCCACCGAGCAGACCATCTCGGTGCCGTGGTGGACCGTCGACGGCTCGGCCAAGGCCGGCAGCGACTACACCAAGTCGGGTGGCACCGCCACGATCACGCCGACGCACGACTCGACCACGATCAACGTGCCGATCATCAACGACAAGACCAAGGAGTCCGACGAGGACTTCGAGGTCATGCTCGGCAAGCCCGGCCCCGCCGGCGTGGTCGTCAAGCAGGGCACCGGCTCGGTCACGATCATGGACGACAACGACACCGTGACGCCGGTGGCCACGACTCTGGCCGCCAGCACCACCGTGCGGGTCGGCCCGGGCACTGTCACCCTGAGCGGCAGCGCCACGCCGGGCTCCACCGTGGTTCCCATGGCCCAGACGCTCGGCAGCACCGCCGGTCTCCAGCCGTACGGTGAGTCGTTCGAGGTCGGCGCCAGCGGCAAGTTCTCGTTCGCGGGCTCGCTGACCAGCCGGGGCACCCAGTTCGCGGTCGAGGTCGACGGCGTCCGGTCGAAGTCGGTCACCGTGTACCTCAAGGAGACCCCGGTCATCGGCGGTTCGTCGCCCCGCAAGGGTGCCGCCACGCTCACCGTGACCGGCAACCCGAAGGTCCGTGGCCTCTCGGTGCGGCTCGAGCGCCGCAACGCCAACGGCACCTGGACGACCGTCGGCACCGGCATCCTGAACGCCAACGGTCAGTACAGCCGGACCGTCACCGGACTGCGGTCCAAGTCGGCCTACACCTTCCGGGCGCTCGTGGGTTCCAACGCCAACTTCGGCATCCTGAGCAACTGGACCGGCACCAAGCGCATCGTCAGCAAGTGATCCGGTCCGGTCGCTAGCGATCGGATCAGACAGTACGAAGGAGGGGCGGCCCACCCGGGCCGCCCCTCCGCTGTTCGCCGGTGGTCCTACAGCCCGGTCACCGTGACGTCGGAGAAGCGGAACCGCGTGTTGTCACCGCGGATGCCGATGGGTGCCCCGGCCCGGATCGGCGCACAGCCGACCCCGGTGTCCACCGCGCTGACCATGGCCCGCCCCTCGACGTACAGCACCACGGTGACCGAGCCGCCCGGGTTGTTGCGCACCGTCGCCGACACCTGCCGCCACTTGTTGCGCACGATCGGCGCACCGGGGACCTCGGCGCCCAGCGTGTAGTAGGTGCCGCCGTTCACCGGGCCGCCCGCGCACTTCTTCTTGATCAGCACCATGCCGTCGCGGCGGGCCACGCTGGCCGCGTACAGCTCGTACTGCGACTTGTGGCGCAGCCAGATGTGGACCCCGTCGTAGCTGCTCTCCGGGGTGTACGCGGTCGACGTCTGATGGGCGATGTTCAACCGGAACGCGACCTGCACGTCGGTGAAGTCCCGCCGTACGGAATGCATCCGGAAGACCGACGACCCGGTGCTGACCGCCGAGCGCGGGCCCGGGGAGCCGTCGTCGATCTTCCCGGTGTCGCCGGTGCCGCCGGCGGCGAACAGCGAACCGGTGGTGACGTGCCAGACCGCCGAGCGCAGCGCCTGCTTGCTCTTCGGGTTGTGGTACGCGAACGAGTTGGTGACCAGGCCCGACTTCCGGCCCAGCGCCGGCCGGTAGACGACCCGACGCGGTGCCGGGGCGACCGCAGCGACCGTGACGTCACCAACCGTCGTGGCCCCCGGGAATTCGACGCCGATCCGCTCGGTGCCGGCCGGCACAGCGGGCGTGGTGGTGGCGAGCGGCGCCCACGCCGCCGACCGCCCGTACGGCGTCCCATCGAACCACTTCCGCCACCCCGCACCAGCGCTGTACGTGTAGGCGACCGCCCGCACCATCGCCCCCGCCTGATACGAGGCGCCGATGGTGTAAGCCCGTCCCGGAGCAACAGCGAAGCCGCACCCGTCGGCCGGCTGCCAGCACGGCTGCGGCGCCACGGGAACGTCCGCGCGGGCGGGCGCGCTCAGCAGCATGCCCGGCAGCACGGCGGCCGTCACCACGGCGGCCAGCTTCTGAATCCTGCGCACCGTACGACCCCCGGCTCAGCTCACGCCGCCCCCAGCTGGGCCGCGTAGCCGCAACTGTCGGAAGCCGGGCCGTGGAGCTGAGAAGTACCGGCCCCGCGACCCGGCGCACAACCGGATCGCACCGGCCAGGTACCCCGGATGGTGAAGGCCGGCGAAATGCTCCCGGCATGGCTCGTGTTGAAGGCGGCGTCGCCGCCGATCCGGGCGGACCGCTGTCCGGGTGGGAGCTGAGCACCGTCACGTCGGTGTCGGCGCCGGTCCCACGCTGGGACGGACGCCACCGCATCGGCATCGGCCGATGCGGCAGCGTCCGGTCTCGCAGGGGGAACGCTAGTCGACCTCGACAGCCGCCTGCGCGAACTGCGCCGAGTACAGCCGGGCGTACGCCCCGTCCGCGGCGATCAGGTCGTCGTGGGTGCCCTGCTCGACGATCGCGCCGTGCTCCATCACCAGGATCACGTCCGCGTCCCGGATCGTCGACAGGCGGTGGGCGATCACGAACGAGGTGCGGCCCGTACGCAGCCTGTTCATCGCGCGCTGGATCAGCACCTCCGTACGGGTGTCCACCGAGCTTGTCGCCTCGTCCAGGATCAGGATGCTCGGCTCGGCCAGGAACGCCCGGGCGATCGTGATCAGCTGCTTCTCGCCCGCCGACACGTTCGAGCCCTCCTCGTCGATCACCGTCTCCATGCCGTCCGGCAGCGACCGGACGAACCGGTCGACGTGGGCCGCCTCGGCCGCCTCGGCCACGGACTCCGGCGTGGGGTGGTCGGCGCCGTACGCGATGTTGTCGTAGATCGTGCCGCCGAACAGCCACGGGTCCTGCAGCACCATGCCCATGTGCTCGCGCAGCTCCTCGCGGGGCATCGTCGCGATGTCGACCCCGTCCAGGGTGATCCGGCCGCCGGTCACCTCGTAGAAGCGCATCAGCAGGTTGACCAGCGTGGTCTTGCCGGCGCCGGTCGGGCCGACGATCGCCACGGTCTGTCCGGGCTGCACGGTCAGCGACAGGTTGTCGATGAGCGGCTTGTCCGGCAGGTAGCGGAACGACACGTCCTCGAAGGCGACCCGGCCGCGGACCGTGTCACCGAGCACCGGAGCGGGCGCGTCCGCGGACTGCTCCGGCGCGTCCAGCAGCGCGAAGACCCGCTCGGCCGACGCCACCCCGGACTGCACCAGGTTGGCCATGCTGGCCACCTGGGTCAGCGGCTGGCTGAACTGCCGCGAGTACTGGATGAAGGCCTGCACGTCGCCCAGCGACAGCGAACCCGTGGCCACCCGCAACCCGCCGACGACCGCGACCAGCACGTAGTTCACGTTGCTGATGAACATCATCGCGGGCTGGATCAGGCCGGAGATGAACTGGGCGCGGAAGCTGGACGCGTACAGCTTGTCGTTGTGCTCCTGGAAGGTCTCGGCCGCTTCCTGCTCGCGGCCGAAGACCTTGACCAGCGAGTGGCCGGTGAACATCTCCTCGATGTGGCCGTTGAGCCGGCCGGTCGTCGCCCATTGGGCGACGAACTGCGGCTGCGACCGCTTGCCGATCCGGGTCGTGACCCAGACCGACACCGGTACGGTGACCAGCGCGATCAGTGCCAGCAGGGGCGAGATCCAGAACATCACGGCCAGCACGCCGATGATGGTCAGCAGGCTGGTGACGAGCTGGCTGAACGTCTGCTGCAGCGTCTGCGCGATGTTGTCGGTGTCGTTGGTCGCCCGGCTCAGCACCTCGCCGCGCGGCTGCTGATCGAAGTAGGCCAGCGGCAGCCGGGCCAGCTTGGCCTCGACCTGTTCGCGCAGCCGGGACACGGTGGCCTGCACCACCGTGGCGGTCAGCCGGCCCTGGAACACGCCGAAGACCCACGCGGCCACGTAGAGCGCGAGCACCCAGAGCAGCAGGTGCCCGAGGCGGGTGAAGTCGACGCCCTGGCCCGGGATGACGTCCATCGACGCCAGCATGTCGGCCCGGTTGGTCTCGCCCTCGGCGCGCAGCCGCTCGACGAGCTCGGCCTTGCTGACCCCGGCGGGCAGGCCCTTGCCGACGATGCCGTCGAAAATGATGTCGGTGGCGTGGCCGAGCAGGCGCGGCGCGATGACGGACAGCGTCACGCTGGTGATGCCGAGCAGCATCACCACTCCGACCAGGACCCGCTGCGGGCGCAGCATGCGCAGCAGCCGCAGGCTGGAACCCTTGAAATCCTGCAACTTCTCGGTCGGCATGACGGCGCCGCCCATCATGCGGGCCCCGGGCCCACCCATCGGCGGTCCAGGACGACGAGTTGGAGCAGTCATGCGGCAGCCTCCTGCTCAGTCAACTGCGAAAGAACGATCTCGCGGTACGTCGGGTTGGTGTCCATCAGTTCGGTGTGTGAGCCGGTGCCGACGACCACGCCGTTGTCGAGCACGACGATCCGGTCGGCGTCGCGGATGGTGCTGACCCGCTGGGCCACGATCACCACGGTCGCGTCGGCGATGTGCGCGGTCAGCGCCGCCCGCAGCGCCGCGTCGGTCGCGTAGTCCAGCGCCGAGAACGAGTCGTCGAACAGGTAGATCTCCGGCCGGTGCACCAGCACCCGGGCGATCGCCAGCCGCTGCCGCTGACCGCCGGAGACGTTGGTGCCGCCCTGGGCGATCGGCGCCTCCAGCCCGCCCTCCATCCGTTCGACGAAGTCCCGGGCCTGGGCCACCTCGAGCGCGGTCCACAGCTCCTCGTCGGTGGCGTCCGGGTTGCCGTAGCGCAGGTTCGACGCGACCGTGCCGCTGAACAGGTACGGCTTCTGCGGCACCAGGCCCACCGTGCGGGACAGCAGCGCCGGGTCGAGCTCGCGGACGTCGACGCCGTCGACCAGCACGGTGCCGCCGGTGGCATCGAACAGCCGGGGGACCAGGTTGAGCAGGGTCGTCTTGCCGCTGCCGGTACTGCCGATGACGGCCGTGATCTCCCGCGGCCGGGCCGTGAGGTCGATGCCGGACAGCACCGGCGCCTCGGCGCCCGGGTAGTGGAAGTCGACGCCGCGCAGCTCCAGGGAGCCGTGCCGGAGCAGCTCGGTGACCGGCCGCGGCGCGGTCACCACGCTGGACGGCAGCACGAGCACCTCCTCGATGCGCTCGGCGCAGACCTCGGCCCGGGGAATCATCACGAACATGAAGGTGGCCATCATGATCGCCATCAGGATCTGCATCAGGTAGCTGAGGAACGCGGTGAGCGCGCCGATCTGCATCGAGCCGTCGTCGATGCGGTGCCCGCCGAACCACAGCACCGCCACGCTGGAGGCGTTCACCAGCAGCATCACGGTCGGGAACATCAGCGCCATCAGCCGCCCGACCCGCAGTGACACGTCGGTCAGCTCGGCGTTGGCCACGCCGAAGCGGGCCTGCTCGCGGTCGTCGCGGACGAACGCGCGGATCACCCGGATGCCGGTGATCTGCTCGCGCAGCACCCGGTTGACCTTGTCGATGCGCACCTGCATGGTGCGGAACAGCGGGCGCATCCGGACGATGATCAGCGTGACCACGCCGACCAGGACGGGCACGACGACCAGCAGCAGCGAGGACAGCGGCACGTCCTGCCGCAACGCCAGCACGATGCCGCCGACACACATGATCGGGGCCGAGACCATCAGCAGGAACGTCATCAGCACCAGCATCTGGACCTGCTGGACGTCGTTGGTGGTGCGGGTGATCAGCGAGGGCGCGCCGAACTGGCCGACCTCGCGGGCCGAGAAGTCGAGCACCCGGGAGAAGACGGCGGCCCGCACGTCGCGGCCGACGGCCATGGCGGTGCGCGCGCCGAAGTAGACGGCGGCGACCTGGGCGGCGATCTGCACCAGCGTGATGCCGAGCATCTCGGCGCCGACCATCATGACGTAGCTGGTGTCGCCGGGCACCACGCCGTTGTCGATGATGTCCGCGTTCAGCGTGGGCAGGTAGAGCGTGGCGAGCGTGGCGACGAACTGGAAGAGCACGACCATCCAGATCGCTTTTCCGTACGGTCGCAGCCGCGCGCGCAGAAGTCGGACGAGCACCGGTCAGACACCCCCGTGTGAATGGTCTGGTTGGACGAGCAGCCCGTCGAGCAGCAGCGACACCAGCTCGTCGCCGTCGAAGCGCCGGTCGGCGAACGGGCCGTAGGAATTGGCTCCGCAGAAGAGCAGAACCAGCCGGGCGACCTCGGCCGGTGAACGGCGCAGCAGCGCGGCGTCCGGCTCGATCAGCTCGGTCAGGGCGGCGAGCAGCTGCTCGCGGGCCCGGTTCATCCGCACGATGCCCGCCGGATCGTTGGCGTGATGGGCGTGCCGGACCGCGGCCATCAGGCGGGCGTTGCGGGCGAACCGCTTCATGATCAATGTCGTGGCGGCCGCCAGCCGCCCCCGCAGATCCTGGTCCGGACCGATCGCGGAGACGGCGTCGATGGTGGGCGCGGGATCGAAGGCCTGCATCATCGCGGCGGTCAGCAGTGACCTCTTGTCGGGGAAGACCCCGAAGATGGTGCCCTCGGCGACCCCGGCCGCCTGGGCGATCTGCTTGGTGCTGACGTCGAGCCCGTGCTCGTGCAGCAGCGGGATGGTCGCGGCGATCAGGGCGGCCCGCCGATCCTCGGGGGCCATGGCGGGCACCCGTCGGCGTCGCGGACTCTGGGCTGGGGAGGTCACTCCGTGGAGCTTAATGAGCGAGCACTCACTCAACCACTGATATTTGTCATGGGTGTTTGCTCAGCCCAGAAGGAAATCGATCATGATCGGGGCCAGCGCGTCCGGCTGCACGTCGTGAGTCTGTCCCGCCAGCGAACGGTGCTCGGCCGTCGGGAACGCGGCCGCGGTCGCCTGCGCCGCCTGCTGCATCGCCGCCGGGCTCGCGGTCCCCGAGACGACCAGCATCGGTACGGAGACCGGCAGCTCACCCGGCACCCGCCCGTCACCCAGCAACGTGTCGTCGTAGGCCAGCGTCGGGGCGATCGCCTCCAGGGTCGACCAGCCCGGGCCGCCGCGCATGCCGGCGATCACCGGTGCCGGCACGCCGACGGTGGTCATGAACAGCTCGACCGCGTCCCCGCGCCGGCCCGCCGCCAGCAGCTCACCGAGCCGCGCGGTGTACTCCTTGTCCCCGCCCAGGAACGGCGGCTCGTACAGCACCAGCCCGGTGACGCCCGGATCGGCGGCGGCGGTGGCCAGGGCCAGGGCACCGCCCGACGACATGGCGTAGAGAGCGGCCCGGCCACCGGCTGCCCGCATGACCGCCTGCAGGTCCTCGACCTCCCGCTCGGCCGCGTACGGCTGGGTGTCGCCGCTCTCCCCGCGGCCCCGCCGGTCGTAGGTGAGAACGGTGAAGGCGCTCGTCAGGAGCGCGGCCAGCGGCCGCATCGGACCCGCGGCCCGGTAGCACATGGCCCCGTCGACCAGGACGAGCGCGGGCCCGATGCCGGCGCTGTCGTAGGCGATCTCGGTGCCGTCGGCAGATGTCACGGTGGTCATGTGGGCTCCTGATCGGTCAGCTGGGTCACGTAGGCGGCGTAGCGGTCCAGGCTGGTGACGAACCCGGCCTGGGCCCCGGCGGCGAGATACGCGGCGGGCACGTTGCTCTGGTGGGTGACGACCTCGGTACGCCCGTCGTGCAGGTCGGTGAAGGTGACCGTGGTCCGCATGCCGCCCTCGACGCCGGCCTCGACCCAGACGAGCCGGTGCGGCGGATCGATCTCGGCATAGACGGCCCGCATCGTGTACGTGCTGCCGTCGGCCTCGTTGACCATGGTGGTCTCGAAGGCGCCGCCCGGCCGCAGGTCGACCACGATGCCCTCGACCGGTGTCGTGGTGCCGGCCGGGCCCCAGAAGTGCACGAGATGGGCCGGCTCGGTCATACAGGCGAAGAGCAGCGCGGGGGAGCCGCGGTGCACCCGGGTGAAGGTGAGCTCGCCGGTGCCGGTCACGGGGTGCCCTCCGACGCGCTGCGCAGCTTGCTCAGGTGCTGCTCCAGGCGATCGTGCCGGTCCGCCCAGACCTGCCGGTGCCGGGCCACCCACTCGACGGCCTCGTCGAGCCGCCCGGTCTCCAGCACGCAGGGCCGCGACTGCGCCGTCCGGGTGCGGGAGATGAGCTGGGCCTGCTCCAGCACCTTGAGGTGTTTGGAGACGGCCTGCTGGCTCATCGGCAGCGGCTCGGCCAGCTCGTTGACCGTGGCGTCGCCGTGGGCCAGCCGGGCAAGGATCGCGCGCCGGGTGGGATCGGCGAGCGCGGAGAACACCTGGCTCAGGTCATCCTGCAGAACGGGCATGGGCTGAACAGTACGCACAACTCACTCGTTGTACAACCCACCGGTTGTCGACGTGCCGAGCAAAGACCGGGTGACGCTCTCGGCCTCGGCGAGCATCTCGCCCACCGCCTGCCGCAGATCGGCGTCTCCGGGGTCCCGGTCGTCCTCGGCGGCGATCAGCACCGCCCGTCGCACCAGCTCCTTGGCGAACGAGGCCGTGGTCCCCTCCGTACGCTCGGCCACCTGGTCGAGGACGTCCGCGCTGAACGGGAGCCGGCGGGCGTACCGGGCGATCAGCAGCCGGCGGGCCGCCAGACCCGGCAGCGGCACCTCGACGGCCAGGTCCACCCGGCCCGGCCGCTGGGCCAGCGCCGGCTCGAGCACGTCGACCCGGTTGGTGGTGAGCAGGAACGCCACGTCGGCGTCGTCGCTCAACCCGTCGAGGGCCTCCAGCACCGCGAACAGCAGCGGCTGCTCGCCGCCGTGGTGGTCACGGCTCTCCGCGACCAGGTCGCAGTCCTCCAGCACCACCAGAGCCGGCTGCAGGGCCCGCGCCATCAGGGCGGCCTCCGACACGTACTGGATGGACGGCCCGGCGAGCAGGATGACCGTGAGGTCCGGCAGCGCGCCGAGCAGGTAGCGGACCGTGTGGGTCTTGCCCGTGCCCGGCGGTCCGTAGAGCAGCAGGCCGCGCTTGAGGTGCTGGCCCGCGGCCCGCAGCCGGTCCCGGTGCCGGGCGACCCCGGCGACTTGGCGCTGCAGCCGTTCCAGCACCCCGGCGGGCAGCACGATGTCGTCGGGCGTCAGGGCCGGCCGGCGGTGGAACGTGATCCCGCCGACGCCCGGCTCGAAGTCCGAGCCACCCAGCGTCAGCACCTGCCCGCGCAGGACGGACCGTTCCAGCATGACGCCCCGGACCGTGCTGATGAGCGCGGCGGCCACGCCGGGCGCCGCGGTGAGCACCTCCATCCGGGCGTTCGCGCTGCCGGTACGCGGGTCGGCCCCGCGTTGCAGCACCGCCACCGGCGCGCCGTCGAAGGAGAACAGCCGCATCCCGAACGAGACGATCTCCCGGGTGCTGTCCGGCCCGGTCGCGGTGCTGCTGTAGTCGACCGCGCCGACCGGGAACTGCTGGAAGCGTCCGGACGCCTCGAGGATCTCGCTGAGCGAGTGGTGCCGGCGCTGCTCCCCGCCGCCGATGCCGAGCAGCGTCGCCGGCCCGGCCCGCTGCTCGATCTCGTCCAGCGCGACGTCCAGGTCGGCGAGCCGATAGGCCGGGAACTCCTCACTGACCACGGGCAGCCGGCGCGGATCGGCGCCGAGATGATCCGTCAGCAGCGCGACCAGTCCGGGCTCGCCGGACGACTCCTCGGCGTGCTGGGCGCCGACCACCTCCTCGAGGAAGGTCCGGAAAACCGCGACGAAGGCTGCCGTCTGCTCATCCATGCGTCCGGACGCTAGCCAACGCGGCCGGCCTCCGTGGCCCGATCGGCGAACCCGCCCTACCGGCCGGCCTGTCCGTAGAGGGTGGACACCCAGGCGTGGGTCAGCGTCCGGACGAGCACCTCCCGGTCGTCGAAGGGTGGCACCCCGGCCGCGGCCAGGTAGTAGAGCCGCTCGCCGAGCCAGCTCAGCGATGCGGCGACCGCACGGACGTCCTGACCGGCGAGCGCCGCCGAGGCCACCGGATCGGCCTCGATGCGGGCCACCGCGGCGTCGGTGAACACGTCCATCTGGGCCAGCCACAGCTCCCGGAGCTGGTCGTCGGAGTGCCAGTTCTCCACGACAGCCTTGAGCACGCCCGCGTTGGTGTGCCACAACTCGGCCCCGGCGGCGACACCCGCGCGCAGCGCGTCGGCCGGCGCGGCGGGCGAGTCGGTCCACGGGGTCGCGGCCTCCCGGCCCTGGCCGAC
>NZ_JBEZGQ010000051.1:0-3312 GCF_040650095.1 Actinoplanes sp. NPDC048791
ACCTGGCGCCGGGCCTCCTCGTCGCGGCTCTGCTCGGCGCGGCGGGCGCGTTCCTCGACCTCGGCCACGTACGCCCGCCGGCTGCGGGTCGCGTCGCCGACCGCGGTGGCCATGCCGATCCAGGCCAGCGCGCCGAGATTGTCCGCGGCGTACCAGCTGCCGCCGGCCCAGATCACTCCGCTCAGGCAGACGACCGCCCCGAGGCACACGGCGGTGAGCCACGCCGTGCGCCGGTCGGCCCACGCGGCGTGCGTAAAGAAGAGCAGGACCAGGGCGATCATCAGCATCGGCTGCCGGTCACCCTGCTGGACGGTGAACAGGATCGTGGCGAGCGTGGTGAGGATCAGCCCGGCCAGGGTGTACCGGCGGCGGAAGGTGATCGCCACGAAGCCGATGGCCGCGGCGATCAGGTCGGCGGTGCCCAGCATGCGGGGCTCCTCGCCGTGCCCGCCGCGCCGCACGGCCAGGATCACCGGCACCACCACGGCGAGGGCCAGGACTGCGTCGCAGAGCTGCGGGTGCCGGCGTACGGCCTGCCACGCCCGCGTCTCACGCACCTCGCCCAGCTCCATGACGATCACGTTACGCGTGGACCTGCCTGCGAAGCGTCGTCCCGGCGCGGTAACAAGGTGACCTCGGATACCACGCTGGTAGTAGTCCGATCTGCCCGCCGCCGGACGACGCCGATCACCGGCCCGCTGAACCAGGCTGGCTCACATGATCGAGGTCCACGAACTCACCAAGCGGTACGGCGCCAAGACCGCCGTCGACAACCTCACCTTCACCGTCAGGCCCGGCATCGTCACCGGCTTCCTGGGCCCCAACGGCGCCGGGAAGAGCACCACGATGCGGATGATCCTGGGACTGGACCGGCCGACGTCGGGCACGGCCACGATCAACGGCCGCCCGTACGCGGAGCACACCGCGCCGCTGAAGCAGGTCGGGGCGCTGCTGGACGCCAAGGCCGTGCACACCGGGCGGTCCGCGTACCACCATCTGCTGGCCATGGCCGCGACCACCGGGGTGCCGCGCACCCGGGTCGACGAGGTGATCGACATCGTCGGTCTGCACGAGGTGGCCCGCAAGCGGGCCGGCGCCTTCTCGCTCGGCATGGGTCAGCGGCTCGGCATCGCGTCGGCGCTGCTGGCCGACCCGGAGGTGCTGATCCTGGACGAGCCGGTGAACGGCCTCGACCCCGAAGGCATCCTCTGGATCCGGCACCTGATGCGGGGCCTGGCCGCGCAGGGCCGTACGGTTTTCGTCTCCTCGCACCTGATGAGCGAGATGGCGCTGACCGCCGAGCACCTGGTGGTCGTGGGTCGCGGCAAGCTGATCGCGGACGTCTCGGTGGCCGAGTTCATCGAGCAGGCCGCGCACGACTCGGTCCTGGTCCGCTCGCCGCGCGCGGTGGAGCTGCACGACCTGCTGGCCGGACCTGGCGTCACGGTGCTCAGCGTGGAGCGCGGCGCCTTCGAGGTGACCGGCCTGTCCGCCGCCAAGATCGGCGAACGCGCGGCCGACGCCGGGATCGCCCTGCACGAACTGACGGTGCAGCGGCCGTCGTTGGAAGAGGCGTTCATGGAGCTGACCCGGGACGCCGTCGAATACCAGACCGTAGGAGCAGCAGCATGAGCACCGCGACCCTGTCCCCCGAAGCCGCCCCGCTCGTCGCCCCGGCGGCGGTGTCCAACCTCAAAGTGACGCAGGGCCGGGTGATCCGCTCGGAGTGGATCAAGTTCTGGTCGCTGCGCTCGACACTGATCACGCTGGCCACCGCGGTCGCGCTGCTGATCGGCATCGGCCTGCTCGCCTCGTCGATGCTGAACTCCGGAGCGACCGGGCCGGGCCCGGAACCGGGAGAGCTCGGCCCGGTCGACGCGAGCCTGGCCGGCATCACGTTCGCCCAGCTGGCGTTCGGGACCCTGGGCGTGCTGTTCATGGCGAGCGAGTACAGCACCGGGATGATCCGGTCGTCGCTCACCGCCGTACCGAAAAGGTTGCCGGTCCTCTGGGCCAAGATCGCGGTCTTCGCGGCCGTGGTCTTCGTGATCGGCCTGGCGGCGTCGGCCGTCGCGTTCACCGGCGGTCAGGCCCTGATCGGCGACGGCGCGGCGTCCTGGTCCGACGCGGGCGTGGTGCGGGCGGTGGTCGGTTCCGCGGTGATCCTGGCCGGGTCGGGCGTGCTCGGCCTGGCGCTGGGGGCACTGCTGCGGTCCACGCCGGCGGCCATCAGCACGCTGTTCGGGGCGATGTTCCTGCTCAGCGGGGTGGCGCAGCTGCTGTTGCCGGAGTCCTGGCGGGACAACGTCGTGCAGTATCTGCCGTCGGATGCGGGTAGCGCGTTCACGTCGGTCAGCCAGGGGGCGGATGCGCTGTCGCCCTGGGTGGGGCTCGGGGTGTTCGTGGCTTACGTCGCGGCTGTGGTGGTGGGTGGGGCTTGGCGGTTGAAGCGGGCCGATGCGTGATGGGGGGTTGAGCCTCGCATCGCATGCTGGTCAAGCTCCGGGGACTGCCGTCGTCGGCAGTGGCCAGCATGCGGCTGCCAGCTGGGCCGGATCGGCAGTGGCCAGGATGGGCCGGTCCACTTGGGCCGGAGTCAGGGAATGTCCAGCTCGGCGGGCGTGCGGTGCCGGGCCGTGGGTTTACGCTCGGGCGATGGTTTTCGAGCAGCACGGACACACCCACCGCCTCGACTGGGTTGATCCGACCATCCGCGAATGGGACTGCACCGTCGTCTGGTCCGACCCGGCCGATCCGGACGCCGGGATCGTGCTCGACCGGTCCGCGTTCTACCCGGGCGGCGGCGGCCAGCCCCCGGACCACGGCGTCCTCATCTGGCTGGGCGTGCAGACCCGGATCGTCGACACCCGCAAGGGCGACGAGCACTATCTGATCCCCGCCCCGGGCGACCCGATCCCACCCGCCGGCGCGACCGTGCGCGGCGCAGTCGACGATGACCGGCGGACCACGCTGATGCGCACCCACTCCGGCCTGCACATCCTGTGCGGCACCGTGTTCCGGGACTTCGGCGCGCTGGTCACCGGCGGGAACATGCAGCCCGGCGAGGCCCGGATGGACTTCAACCTGCCCGAAGTGCCGCCGGGCTTCAAGCAGGCCCTGGAAGACGCGGTGAACGCGGAGATCGCCGCCGACCGCAAGATCGTCGCGCGGGTGCTGCCCCGGGATGAAGCGCTGGCGATCCCGGACCTCGTCCGCACGCAGGATGCGTTGCCACCGCTGGAGAACCCGGAGATCCGGGTGGTGGACATCGTCGGCCTGGACGTCCAGGCCGACGGCGGTACGCACGAGGCG